>NZ_BAAILO010000447.1:0-8601 GCF_054589115.1 Cupriavidus sp. 8B
TGGCAAACCGGGGCGCGTTCATATAAGTAACCAAAAGAAAGCGATCCTTGCAGGAGGCTGGCGTGGCGTCATTGGGGACCCCAATGGTTTCGTCGTCAGGCCCCGGGTTTTAATTAACTCGTGCCGTTACCGGTTTAAATGGCCACGATCCTGTTAATGACGCTGGTTTCGTGGTGAGGCCCCCGGTAGCGGCATCCTTGCCTATTCACCCATCTGCCGGTACCGCCGCAAAGCGCCACGATGTATCACACCGTGATGGTTTCGTGGTGGGGTGGGCGCGGTGGTGAATCCCTCAAAACTATTCCGGCAGTGCCACCGCGCCCACGACGAAAACGGGACGCTTGCAACTTCGTGGCCGCCCGCGCCGCGAGCGACAGACGGCTTGAAATTCGTGGTGGTGGCTACCGGTGGGGGCCACCACGAATCGCTGGGCATTGGCAGCGTCGTGGTGATCTAAACTGGTAACGGCACGAGTCCATTAGCACCCAGGGCCGTACGACGAAACCATTGGGATTCCCAATGACGCCACGCCAGCCTCCTGCAAGGATCGCTTTCTTTTGGTTACTTTACGAGTAAAGAAAAGTGACATCTCACACGTTCTAAAACGGTCAACACCGTACAGCCGCGACAGCAGCTAGAAGCGCCAAAACACGTCCAGCCCATCAACCATCAAAGCCGCCCAGCCGCGCAAGCAGCCAGAAGCATCAAAACCCCGCCCTAAAGAGACACCCCCGCGTCAGCGGGCTAGTGCCCTGTTCCCAAAACGATGCATGCCCGCGCAACCAGCGACGCCGGGATACTCCGCGAACGCGCCATCGAGGCAAGTTGAGACCGCTCGTCTTCGCTCAACACCAGATCCAGCTTCGGTCGTCCCATTGGCATGTTGGCATCTCCCGTATCGTCGATACCAACATCCTACAAAAATATAGATCCGTTAACAACGGAACGGAACACTAGCAGGGATGCGATCAGCAGGCTCTTGTGCTTCATGGCGATTTCCTCTTCTTCGTTGTTGTGATGGCAAAACGGCACGGCAATGCCCGGCCGCCGGCGTGAGCGGCCGGATCGGTCGGTTTCTCAGTCAGTGTTCGTGCCGGACGCCGGCAGTGCGCTCGCCGCCGGCTCGGGCAGCGCCGCGTGCTCGCTGTCGTCCTTCAGGTCCACGCCGCTGCGCCCCAGCGCCAGCGCACCGCGCAGCAGGAAGGCGAGCTTGTCCGCGGCCGGCGCATAGGGCAGCCCTTCGGGCCGCACATTGGAGATGCAGTTGCGCTCGGCATCGCTGCGGCCGGGCCGCGGGTCATAGGTGAGATAGATGCCGAGACTGTCCGGCGAACTCAGCCCGGGCCGCTCGCCGATCAGCATCACCACCTGGCGCGCGCCAAGCAGGTGGCCGGCCTCGTCGCCCAGCGCCACGCGCGATTGTTCGGCCACCACCACCGGCCCGATGCGCCAGTCCGGCAGGCGCTCGCGGACATGCAGCAGCAATGCCACGCTGTGGCGTTCGGCCGCGAGCGCGGAAAGACCATCGGCAATCACGAACACCACGTCGGGCGGCTCCGCCGGGCGTGCTTGCGCCAGCCGCGCACGGCTGGCTTCGTCAAGCTGGCGCCCCAAGTCTGGGCGGCGCAGGTAATGCTGGCGGTCCGGCGCGGCGCTGTGCGCGGCCACGCTGCTGAATCCCGCATCATGCAGCGCCCGCTCGATGGCCTCGCGCGCGAGCGGCAGGTGCACGGCATCGCGCGCTTGCGCATGCGCCAGCCCGAAGGCGAGCACGGCCTGCGTGGTCTGGCTGTGGCCGGCGCGGCCCAGCGCGATACGCGCGGCGGTGAACTGGCGCAGGCGCTGCCAGGGGTTGTCTTGGACCAGTTTGCGGTTCATGGCGTCATGGCCTGGCGCTCACAAGCCGTGCGCAAGCTGCAGCAGCGGCTGGCGCTCGGCAATCTCAAGCAGCCGCCCGTCCTCGCCGAAGATGCCCATGGCCTGCAGCCAGGCCTCGAACTCCGGCGCGGGCCGCAGGCCCAGCGTGTCGCGCAGGTAGAGCGCGTCATGGAACGAGGTGCTCTGGTAGTTCAGCATGATGTCGTCGGCGCCGGGCACGCCCATGATGAAGTTGATGCCGGCCACGCCGAACAGCGTCAGCAGCGTATCCATATCGTCCTGGTCGGCCTCGGCGTGGTTGGTGTAGCAAACGTCGCAGCCCATCGGCACGCCGAGCAGCTTGCCGCAGAAATGGTCCTCCAGCCCGGCGCGGATGATCTGCTTGCCGTCGTATAGATACTCCGGGCCGATGAAGCCCACCACGGTATTGACCAGCAGCGGCGAGAACTCGCGCGCCACCGCATAGGCGCGGGCTTCCATGGTCTGCTGGTCCACGCCGTGGTGCGCGTTGGCGGACAGCGCGCTGCCCTGGCCGGTCTCGAAATACATCACGTTGTTGCCCACCGTGCCACGCGCCAGGCTTTGCGCGGCGTCGTGCGCCTCGCGCAACAGCGCCAGGCTGATGCCAAAGCCGGCGTTGGCCTGCTCGCTGCCGGCCACCGACTGGAACACCAGGTCCACCGGCGCGCCCTGCTCGATGGCGCGCAGGGTATTGGTAACGTGGGTCAGCACGCAGGACTGCGTGGGCACGTCGAAGCGGCAGCGCAGGTCGTCGACCAGGCGCAGCAGGGTGACGATGGCGCCGAGGTTGTCGGTGGCGGGGTTGATGCCGATGGTGGCATCGCCGCAGCCATAGAGCAGGCCGTCGATCATCGAGGCGGCGATGCCCCGGGCATCGTCGGTGGGATGGTTGGGCTGCAGCCGCACGGACAGATGCCCGGGCAGGCCGATGGTATTGCGAAAGCGCGTGACCACCCGGCACTTGCGCGCCACCGCGATCAGGTCCTGGTTGCGCATCAGCTTGCTGACCGCGGCCGCCATCTCCGGCGTGATGCCCGGCGCCACGCGTGTCAAAGCGGCGAAGTCGGTCTCGTGGAGCAGCAGCCAGTTGCGCAGGTCGCCCACGGTAAAGGACGCGATCTCGCGAAAGGCGAGGCCGTCATGGCGATCGAAGATCAGGCGCGTGACTTCGTCCTCCTCATAGGGCACCAGCGCTTCGGCCAGGAAGTGCGCCAGGGGCACCTCGGCCAGCGCCATGCGCGCGGCCATGCGCTCCTCCTCGCTGGCGGCCGCGAGCCCGGCCAGGTAGTCGCCCGAGCGTGCCGGGCTGGCCTTGGCCAGCAAGGTCTTGAGATCGGCAAAGAGATGCCGCCGCGAGGCTACGGTGTGGGCAAAGGTCATGGGATCGGTCTCGGTCAGCTGGCGGGCCCGCGCACAGCCCGATCATAGCAACCACGGGCGTCCATTGTCGCCCTTGGGCGCTTGCCTTCGCCGGCGGCGCATCGGACAATCGAGCGCCGTACAATGCACAGACACCCGGCCGTGCACCCGACGGCGCGGCCCCCCAATGCAGGAGACTTGATGAATCAACCCGATCCGCCACGCATACCCCGCTTGCCGGATGTAAAGTGGTTCAGCGTCACCACCGCCGCTTACATCCTGACCGCCCTGGCGCTCTGGGTGGTGATGCAGGCCAACCTGGTGGCGGCGCTCCTGGCGGGCCTGCTGCTGTACTCGCTGGTGGATGTGCTGGCACCCAAGCTGGTGCGCCTGCATCAGCGCCACGACGCCCTGGCGGTGGCGATTCTCTCCGCTGTCACCCTGCTGGGACTCACGCTTGGGGGCTGGGCGCTGGTGCGCTTTGTCAGCGGCGACGGCAATACGCTCGACACCCTGCTGATCCGCACGGCCGACATCATCGACAAGTCCCGCGCCCAGCTGCCGGTATGGGTCAGCGACGCGCTGCCGCGCGGCGTGGATGAGCTGGCCAATGCCCTGATTGACTGGCTGCGCGAGCACGCGCAGATGGCCCAGAAGTTCGGCGCCGAGGTGCTGCGCAGCCTCGCGCACATCCTGATCGGGCTGGTGATCGGCGCCATGGTCGCGCTGTACCGCGCCATCTCCAAGCCGAACCGCAGGCCGCTGGCCTCGGCGCTGGTGGAACGTGCCCGCAACCTGCAGCTGGCGTTCTCGCAGTTCATCTTCGCCCAGGTACAGATCTCGCTGATCAACACCGTGCTGACCGCGATCTACCTGCTGGTGGTGCTGCCCCTGTTTGGCGTGCACCTGCCCCTGACCAAGACGCTGGTCGCCCTCACCTTCCTGGTCGGGCTGCTGCCGGTGCTGGGCAACCTGGTGTCGAACACGGGCATCGTGGTGGCCTCGCTATCGATCTCGCTGCCCATGGCGATTGCCTCGCTGTTCTACCTGGTGGTGATCCACAAGTTCGAGTACTTCCTCAACGCGCGCATCATCGGCGCGCGCATCAATGCCGCGGCCTGGGAGCTGCTCACGGTGATGCTGCTGATGGAGTCTCTGTATGGCGTCCCCGGCGTGATTGCCGGGCCGATCTACTACGCCTATCTCAAGCGCGAGCTGTCGGACAAAGGCCTGATCTGACGCCTGGCGTCACCGGTAGGACCAATTCACGCCAATTCACACCAATTCACACCAATTCACGCCGATCAAGCGCCCGGCTTCAGGCGCTTGCCCCCTCTCCTTGCTGCTCCACCCGGCTGCGCACAAAGTCGATATGCGTCTGCATGGCGGTGCGCGCCTCCTCCGGCCGGCGCGCGCAGATGGCCTCGCACAGCGTGCGGTGTTGCAGCAGCAGTAGCGCGGAGGCATCCTCGTCCTGCAGCCGCAGGCCCGTGCCGTTGATGGTGATGTGCTCGCGCAGCATGCCGATCACGCTGGTATGCAGGTGCAGGAACATGGTGTTGTGCGAGGCCTGGGCAATGGCCTCATGCAGCTTGGCGTCAGCCTGCGCCTCGGCGGCCGTGTCGTCTTGCTGGCGGGCGGCTTCGAGCGCGCGCAGCAGGCCACGGATGCGCTTGAGATCCGCGGCATCCGCGCGCAGCGCGGCAAAGTAGGCGGTAGCGCCCTCCAGCACCCGGCGAAACTCCAGGATATCGTCGCGCAGCACCGGGTGGTCCGCCACCAGCTGGCGCCATGGCGAGGCAAAGCCGGTGCGCAACTGCTCGGTGACGAACACGCCGGCGCCCTGCCGGCTTTGCAGCAAGCCCCGCGCCGCCAGCCGCTGGGTGGCCTCGCGGATGGTGTTGCGCGCAACGCCATATTGCTCGGCGAGCAGCCGCTCCGCGGGCAGGCGGGCGCCAGCCTGCCAGGTGCCGTCCAGCATCGCCGTTTCCAGTTTCCGCATGACCTCTTCCACGCGCCCGCGCGCCTGCCTGCCCGCCGCCATCCTCTCGCTCCGGAATCATTGCCCGCGCCCAACTGGTCCAACCAATTTGAACTGGCGCGCGTCTCGCGGAATTATGCGCTCAAACAACGGCCGGCCCGACAGCCAGGCGGCCGCCCCCACGGAGCGAGACATGAAGCAAAGGCGCTATCCCCCTGCCCCGGCGCAGGCCTACCTGTTCGCCACCTGCCTGGTCGACGTGTTCGTGCCGCAAGCCGGCCTGGACGCGGTGCGCCTGCTGGAGCGCGAAGGCCTGGCCGTGCACTTCCCGCGCGGACAGAGCTGCTGCGGCCAGCCCGCCTATAGCAGCGGCAACCCGGAGCAGTCCCGGACGGTGGCGTTGGCCCAGCTCGACCTGTTCGCCGAACCGTGGCCGGTGATCGTACCCTCGGGCTCGTGCGCCGGGATGATGCGGCACCACTGGCCGCAGCTGTTCGCGGACGATCCCGTGGCCGGCCCCAAGGCCTTTGCGCTGGCCGAGCGCGTATTTGAGCTGAGCGAATTCCTGCTGCATGTGCTGAAAGTCCGCTTCGACGTAAGCGGCGTCGCCGGCCAGCCGGCCGAGACGGTTGTGCTGCACACCTCCTGCGCGGCACGTCGAGAAATGGGTACGCGCGAGCATGGCGTGGCCCTGGTCGACGCCCTGCCGGGCATCACCCGCGCCGAGCATCAGCGCGAGTCCGAGTGCTGCGGCTTTGGCGGCACCTTCTCGCTCAAGCATCCCGATATCTCCGGCGCGATGGTGCAGGACAAGATCGCCTCGGCCTGCGCCACCGGCTGCGATCGGCTGGTCTCCGCCGACTGCGGCTGCCTGCTCAATATCGGGCACGCGGCCAGGTACCAGGGCGCGCCCCTGCCTGTCGAGCATCTCGCCACCTTCCTGTGGCGGCGTACCGGCGGCGGCGCCAAGGAGCAAGCATGAGCGCACTGAACGCCCGCGAGCGCATGCTCGGCCGGCTGCGCGCGGCCACGGACACGCCCACCGCCGCTTCCGCGGCAGATACCAGCCAACTGGATGCGCGCATCGATGCACACTACGACGGCCGCCGCGAGGCAGCCTCTCCCGCCGAGCTGGCGCAGGCCATGCAGGCTGCATTGGGCGCCTCTCACGCGCTGGCCTGGTGCGCGAGCGCCGAGGCCTGGCCCGCGCAACTCGCGGGCAGGCTCGCCGCCGCCGGCGTGCGCCGCCTGCTGCTGGACCCTGCTGCCGAGGAAGGCGCGGCACTGATGGGCGCCTTGCCCGGCACCGTGGCGCCGCTGTCTTACGACCGCCCCATCGAAGACTGGAAAGCGGAGCTATTCGACACCGTGGACGCAGGCTTCACGGTGGCGCGCTCCGGCATTGCCGCTACCGGCACGCTGGTGCTGGCGCCCGACACGCAAACGCCGCGCACGGTCTCGCTGGTGCCGCCGCTGCATATCGCGCTCGTGTACGCCGAGACGCTGCATCCGGACCTGCATGCCGCCGCGCGCGCCGAGCGCTGGAGCGCTGGCATGCCGACCAACCTGGTACTGGTATCCGGCCCATCCAAGACCTCGGATATCCAGCAAACGTTGGCCTACGGCGCGCATGGCCCGCGCGAGCTGTGGGTGATCATCGTGACCGGCAGCGCCGGGACGGGAGCCGCGCAATGAGTACGCAAACCACCGCCCAGGCCGCCGCCAAGCCCCTGCACTTCGTGCCCTCCGCGGATTTCAAGGCGCGCTCGCGCGCGGCGCTGGACGACCCCAAGCTGCGCAGCAGCTTCCGCGGCGCCATGGACTTCCTGCAGGCCAAGCGCGCCGTGCAGTTCCCCGACGGCGATGAGCTGGAGCAGCTGCGCGACCTGGGCGAAGCGATCCGCCAGCACGCACTGTCGCAACTGCCTGACCTGCTGGTGCAGCTGGAGGACAAGCTCACCGCGGCCGGCGTGCAGGTGCACTGGGCCGAGACCGCGGATGAAGCCAATGCCATCGTGCACGGCATCGCGCAGGCGCGCCAGGCACGCAGCGTGATCAAGGGCAAGTCGATGGCCAGCGAGGAAATCGAGCTGAACCATTACCTGGCCGAGCGTGGCATCGACTGCATCGAGTCCGACATGGGTGAGTACATCGTGCAGCTCGCGGGCGAGAAGCCGTCGCACATCGTGATGCCGGCCATCCACAAGACGCGCGGTGACATTGCCGAGCTGTTCGCGCAGCATATCCCCGGCACGCCCTATACCGAAGACGTGGACGAACTGATCCAGACCGGCCGGCGCGCACTGCGCCAGGCGTTCGTGAACGCCGACATCGGTTTGTCCGGCGTGAACTTTGCCGCCGCCGACACCGGCACGCTGTGGCTGGTGGAGAACGAGGGCAACGGCCGCCTGTCCACCACCGTGCCCGATGTGCACATTGCCATCATGGGCATGGAGAAGGTGGTGGCCAGGCTCGAGCACATCGTGCCGCTGGCCAGCCTGCTGACGCGCTCGGCCACCGGGCAGGCCATCACCACCTACTTCAACCTGATCTCCGGCCCGCGCCGCGCGGGCGAGCGCGATGGCCCGCGCGAGGTGCACCTGGTGCTGCTGGACAACGGCCGCAGCCAGGCCTACGCCGACGAGCAACTGCGCGCCACGCTGCAATGCATCCGCTGCGGCGCCTGCATGAACCATTGCCCGGTGTACACGCGCATCGGCGGCCATGCCTACGGCACCACCTACCCCGGGCCGATCGGCAAGATCATCTCGCCGCACCTGCTCGGGCTCGATGCCACGGCGGACCTGGCCACTGCCTCCAGCCTGTGCGGCGCTTGCGGAGAAGTGTGCCCCGTGCGCATCCCGATTCCGCAACTGCTGATCCGCCTGCGCACCGAAGCCAACCGCAATCCGCACGAACAGGTGGCAAATCCGCTGCGCGGGCAGGGCGCCAAGTTCAGCCGCGGCGAACACCTGGTCTGGCGTTTCTGGAGCGGTGCATTTGCGCATCCGCTGACCTATCGGCTGTTCCGCTGGGCGGCCACGCGGCTGCGTGTGCTCACGCCAAAACGGCAGCTCGGGTGGACACGGCATCGCGCACCGCTGACGCCCGCGCCGCGCAGTTTGTCCGATTTGCTGCGCGAACGCGGACAGGCTGAGTAGACAAGAACGAAAGCCATGACGACCGCGCGCAACTTCGCGCTGGCGTAGCACCCCTCTCCCGCGCAGCGTATGAGGGGTTGGGGGAGAGGGTAGGCCTTCGCAAGAGCGACGCGTATCACTTCGAGCGAGCGCCCGCCCTCTCCCCCGACCCCTCTCCCACTGCGTGGGAGAGGGGAGCAAACCGACGGCAAGTTAGAACGT
>NZ_BAAILO010000447.1:8700-40713 GCF_054589115.1 Cupriavidus sp. 8B
ATCGCCCCAAGAATCCATTCAAACGCAATCCCCGGAGGAGACCCACCTTGCAACCTTGGACCCAGACCTACACGCCGCTAGGCAGCCTGTGGCTGTCCGCGCTCGCGGCTGCGCTGCCCATCCTGTTCTTCTTCCTCGCGCTGGCGGTGCTGCGCATGAAGGGCCACGTGGCCGCCGCCATCACGCTGCTGCTGTCCATCGGCGTGGCCATCCTTGCCTACGGCATGCCGGTGCCGCAAGCGCTTGCCGCCGCGGGCTTCGGCTTTGCCTACGGCCTGTGGCCGATCGCGTGGATCATCGTGACCGCGGTGTTCCTCTACAAGATCGTGGTGAAGACCGGGCAGTTCGACATCATCCGCGCGTCCGTGCTGGCCATCACCGATGACCAGCGGCTGCAGATGCTGCTGATCGGCTTTGCCTTCGGCGCCTTCCTGGAAGGCGCGGCCGGCTTTGGCGCGCCGGTGGCGATCACCGCTGCGCTGCTGGTCGGCCTCGGCTTCAATCCGCTCTATGCGGCGGGCCTGTGCCTGATCGCCAATACCGCGCCCGTGGCCTTCGGCGCCATGGGCATTCCGATCATCGTGGCGGGCCAGGTGACGGGCATCGACGCCATGCACATCGGCGCGATGGCGGGCCGGCAATTGCCGCTGCTATCGCTGGCGGTGCCCTTCTGGCTGGTGTTCATCATGGACGGCAAGCGCGGCGTGAAGGAAACGTGGCCGGCGGCGCTGGTGACCGGCGTGAGCTTTTCGGTGACGCAGTATTTCACGTCGAACCATATCGGGCCGGAGTTGCCGGACATCACTTCGGCGCTGGTAAGCCTGGTATCGCTGACGCTGTTCCTCAAGGTGTGGCAGCCGAAGCGCGCAAGCCAGCGGGCTGGCGGCGCGGTGAAGGCCGGCAGCGGCGGTGCGGCAGCACTGGCGCGCATGGGTGGCGGGCTGGCAAGCGGTGCGGGAGCCTTTGGCAATGGTGCGGGCGACAACCGCCGTGCCTCGCCTTACACCGTGGCGCAGACCGTGCGCGCGTGGGCGCCGTTCGGCATCCTCACCGCCATTGTCACGGTATGGAGCCTGCCGCCGTTCAAGGCGCTGTTCGCCGGCAGCGGCGCGCTGGCCGGGTGGGTGCTGAAGTTCCATGTGCCGGCGCTGGACCAGCTGGTGATCAAGGCCGCGCCGATCGTGGCGCAGCCCAAGGCGTACGAGGCCGTGCTCAAGCTCGACCTGGTATCGGCGGTGGGCACCGCCATCTTGCTGACCGCGCTGATCTCCGCCGTGCTGCTGCGCATGAAGCCGCGCGATGCGCTGGCCACGTTCGGCGAGACGCTGATGGAGCTGCGCCGCCCGATCCTGTCGATCGGGCTGGTGCTGGGCTTCGCCTTTGTCGCCAACTACTCGGGCATGTCGTCGACGCTGGCGCTGCTGCTGGCCGGCACGGGCGCGGCGTTTCCGTTCTTCTCGCCCTTCCTGGGCTGGCTGGGCGTGTTCCTGACCGGCTCGGATACGTCGTCCAATGCGCTGTTCTGCTCGTTGCAGAGCACCACCGCGCACCAGATCGGCGTGTCCGACACGCTGCTGGTGGCGGCCAACACCACCGGCGGCGTGACCGGCAAGATGATCTCGCCGCAATCCATCGCGGTGGCCTGCGCGGCCACCGGGCTGGTCGGCAAGGAATCCGAGCTGTTCCGCTTTACCGTGAAGCACAGCCTCCTGTTCGCGGTGATCGTGGGCATCATCACCATGCTGCAGGCCTACGTGTTCACGGGGATGATTCCCCACTGAGCGGGCACAGCCTCCTCCTTACTCGCTATCGTTGGCGGCGTCGCGCGGCAGGAACCGGTCGCCCTCGGCCAGCGGCGCGTAGCGGTAGGTGGCAGGCGTGCGGCTGAGCTTGACGGGCGAACCCAGGCCCTTGTAGCCGTCCGCCATCTCCACCACCATCTCGCGGTGCACGGTGTGCGGATGCTGCAAGGCGTCTGCCACCGACAGCACCGGCGCGCACGGCACGCCGGCGGCCACCAGCGTATCGGCCAGCACCTTGCCGTCGAGCTTGCCCATGCGCGCTTCCAGCTCGACCTTGAGCGTGGCGCGGTTGACCGAGCGCGCGCCAGCGGTGGCGTAGCGCTCGTCATCGGCAAAGCCCGCCATGTCCAGGTGCTCGCACAGGATACGGAACTGGCGATCGTTGCCGACCGCGAGGAAGACCGGGTCGGTGGCGGTGGCGACGGTGTCGTACGGATAGATGTTCGGGTGGGCGTTGCCGGTGCGGGTCGGCTCCTTGCCGCTCATGAACCAGTTGGCCGCGTGCGGGTGCAGCAGCGACAGGCCCGAGTCGTACAGCGCCGCCTCGACAAACTGGCCGCGCCCGCTGCGCTCGCGCTCCTGCAGGGCCAGCAAGACGCCCAGCGCGGCGTTCAGCCCGGTGACCATATCCACCACCGGCAAGCCCACGCGCAATGGATCGCCGCCGGCCTCGCCATTGATGCTCATGATGCCCGCCATGGCCTGGATGGCCGCGTCGTAGCCGGGCAAGCCACCCAGCGGGCCATCCGCGCCAAAGCCGGAAACCCGGCAGTGCACCAGGCGCGGGAAGCGCGCCGACAGCGCATCAAACCCAAGCCCCCATTTTTCCAGCGTGCCGGTCTTGAAGTTCTCGACCAGCACATCGGCGTCCGCCAGCAGGGCGAGCAGCACTTCGCGCTCGGCATTGGCGGTCAGGTCCAGCCGCATCACGCGCTTGTTGCGGTTCAGGCCGAAGTAGTACGAGGCCACGCCGTCCTTGAACGGAGGCCCCCAGGTGCGGGTGTCGTCGCCCTGTGGCGGCTCGATCTTCAGCACGTCGGCGCCATGGTCGCCAAGGATCTGGCCGCAGAACGGCCCGCCCAGGATGCGGGAGAGATCGACCACGCGGATGCCGGCGAGCGCGCCGGGCGATACAGGGAGTTTGCTCATGAGAGGGGTTCCGTAACTGCGGCGATGAACGTGTGTCGATAAATGTGCGTCGATAAACGTGGGTTGGCTCAGGCGGCCGGCGCGGGCGTGCGATCCAGCAGCTTGAAGGTGCCGGTGGCCAGCGCCAGCAGCTCGCCCTGGGCGTCGCGGATCTCGCCGCGCGCGAAGCACAGGGAACGGCCGCGGCGCTCGCACCAGGCGGTGGCGGTAAGCTCGCCACGCCCGGGCGCGGTGAAATGCACCGACAGGTCGATCGTGGCCACGCCAAAGCGCCGCGGATCGTGGCCGCGCGCGGCGCAGGACAAGGCGCAATCGAGCAGCGTAGCCAGCGCGCCGCCGTGCACGTCGCCGCGGCTGTTGGTGTGGTCCGGGTGGTAGGCCATGCTCACGCGCGCCTCTTTGGCGTTGATGTGCACGCCGGTCAGGCCGAACACGCGGGCCATGGGCATCGGCAGGGCAAACAGCAGGCCCGGGGCTTCACCGGCAAATTCGTTGACGGGTGCGGGCGGGGAGAGATCGGTCATGGACGGCAGGATCGGTTGGGGGCGGTCGTGGAAGGAGGGAACGAAGGGCTGCCGCAAAGGCAGATCGGGCACCGCAACGTTGCAGTGCCCATGAACGGCCCGTCATGCCATCAGATCATCTGATCATCGGATGGACGGAAAACGCACGCCCGTTCGCAAACATCGATACTACCGCTGAACCGGCCATTTTTCCTAGCCTCGCTGGCTCGCTGGCGAGCGCGGCGCTGGCTCAGTCCAGTTGCGCGCCCGACTTTTGCACCACGCCGCGCCATTTGGTCACCTCGGCCTTGACGAAGCTGCCGAGCTGCTCGGGCGAGGTCGACGGCGGCAGTTCCAGGCCTTGCGCCTGCAGGGTCTTGCGCACTTCGGGCTGCTGCAGGGCATCGGCAAAGGCGTGGTTGAGCTTGGCGATGACCGCCGGCGGCGTGCCGGCCGGCGCGACCACGCCGAAGAACACCGAGACATCGAAGCCGGGCACGCCCTGCTCGGCCACGGTAGGCACATCGGGCAGCGCCTGCGAACGGGCCTTGGTGGTCACGCCCAGCACGCGGAACTTGCCGCTCTTGATAAAGGGCAGCGCGGTCAGCACGTCGGTGAAGCTCATGCTCACCTGGCCGCCAAGCAGGTCGTTGAGCGCGGGGCCGGTGCCCTTGTAGGGAATATGGCGGAAGTCCGTGCCGGCCAGGTTGTTGAACAGCACGCCGGCCAGGTGCGAGGACGCGCCATTGCCCGAGGAGGCATAGGTCAGCTTGCCCGGATTGGCCTTGCCGTAGGCGATCAGCTCGCTCACGGTCTTGGCGGGCACCGAAGGGTTCACCACCAGCACGTTGGGCAGCTGCCCGATCTGGATGATCGGCGCGAAGCTCTTGACCGGGTCGTAGTTGATCTTGCGGTACAGGCTGACATTGATCGCCAGCGGGGCCGAGGTGCCGAACATCAGCGTGTAGCCATCCGGCTCCGCGCGCGCCACGGCTTCGGCGCCGATGTTGCCGCCGGCGCCGGCTCGGTTTTCCACCACCACGGTCTGGCCAAGGCTGCCCTTGAGCGCGGACGCCAGGGTGCGCGCCATCACGTCGGTGGGGCCGCCGGGCGGGTAGGTCACGATCATCATGATCGGCTTGGACGGGAAGTCCTTCTGCGCCAGCGCGGGGGCGATGCCCACGCAGAGGGTGCAGGCGGCGACAGCGGCGAGGCGTTGCCAGAGGGTCATGGTTGTCTCCTGATATTGGTCTGTTAGGTCGGTGTCCACCCGGCGGTTGGCGCCGTGGTGAAGTGTGCGGCACCGGCTTCTGGCGGCGCCGCGCACGGCTATGTCATGCCCTTGCGGGATCAGAACAGGTTGACCTGCTCCACGGCCGTGGTGGCGTCCACGGCGCCATCCGCCGGCGGCGCGATGGTGTCGGCCAGCCAGTCGGGCTCGGCCTCGCCTGCCAGCGGATCCTGCGGCAGCACGCGATGCAACAGCACCAGCTGCGCCAGGCGCATGCGGCGCACGGAACCGATGCGGCCCGCTTCCCAGGCCATGGCGACCGCGCTGGTCACGTGGTACAGGCCGGAAGCGGCCTGGCGGGCCAGCACGTCGCCATCGGCGCCGGCTTCGGCGGCGCGGGCGGCCAGCGTGGCGGCACGCGCGATCGCGGCGGTGAAGGCGGCGCGCGCGCCGGCATGCATCGGCGTGGCTTGCAGCAGGCCGGCCAGGTGGGCCTCGAGCACGGGCAGCGCGCCTTCGCGGCGGATCGCACGCAGCACGTCGAGGGCGACGATGTTGCTGGTGCCTTCCCAGATCGAGCCAAGATGCGCGTCGCGCACCAGGCGCGGGTCGCTCCATTCCTCGATATAGCCGCAGCCGCCGCGCATTTCCATGGCGTCGCCGGTGACCTTGCGCGCATCGCGGCAGGCGCGGAACTTGATCAGCGGCGTGAGCACGCGCATCAGCGCATAGGCATCGGCCTCGCCAGCGTCGGCGCGGCGCAGCGCCTCGGCCGTCTGGAACACCATGGTGCGGGCCTGCTCGGTGGGCAGCGCGAGCTTGAGCAACTGGCGGCGCATCAGCGGCATGTCCAGCAGGCGCTTGCCAAAGGCCCGGCGCTCGCGCGCGATGAACTGGCCCTCGGACAAGGCGCGGCGCATCAGGCCGGCCGCGCGCACGCCGTTGGACAGGCGCGAGTTGTTGATCATGTCGGCCATCTGCACAAAGCCCCGGCCGAGCTCGCCCACCAGGTAGGCATGCGCGCCTTCCAGGCGGATCTCGCCGCTGGCCATGGAGCGCGTGCCGAGCTTGTCCTTCAGCCGGATGATGCGGTAGTGGTTGGCGCTGCCATCGGCCAGCGTGCGCGGCAGCAGGAACAGCGACACGCCCTTGATGCCGGGCGCGGCCTCGCCGTTTTCATCCTCGACGCGGGCCAGCACCATCGCCAGCGCGGCGTCCGGGTTGGAGCAGAACCATTTGTCGCCCGACAGGCGCCAGCCGCCTTCGGCCTGCGCATCGCGCGCGGCGCGGGTGGTGGTGGCGGCCACGTCGGAGCCGGCGCCCTGCTCGGTCATGAACATGGCGCCCTGGTACAGGTCCTCGAAGACCTGCGTGGTGAGATTGGGCAGGAAGCGTTCGACCACCCCCGGATCGCCAAACTTGCGCAAGGTGCGGGTCAGCGAATCGGTCATCGACAGCGGGCAGCACAGGCCGAACTCGGCCTGCACGAACAGGTAGGTCAGCGCGTACTTGGCCGCGGCCGGCATCGGCTTGTCCCAGCCCAGCACGCCGCCACGGTGCGACGCCGCCGCCAGGCCGAACTCGGAAAATGCGACCCGCTCCAGCTCCACATAGGCCGGATGCTTCTCGATGTGCTGCGCGTCGATGCCCGTGCGGGTACGGTGCGACAGCGTGGGCTTGTTCTGGTCGGCGGTATGCGCCAGCGTGTCCAGCACGCCGCCGGCCATCGCACCCATGCGATCGAGGTGGGGCAGCAGGTGGGCGAACAGGTCGGGCGGGAGGTAAAGCGGCAGCAACGCGCGCAGGTCCGGGTCGCTGGCAAACAGGTTGACGCCTTGCTGGTCCGGCACCGGATGCGCGGGCGTGGCCGAGGGTGCGGGAACGGTTGAAGTGGCCGATGTGACCGAAGAGGCAGTTTGGCGCGCTGCGCTGGTCTGCATGAGGTGTCTCCTGTGTTTGCCGGCATGTAGCGCCGGATACTTTGTCTGCATTATTCAAAGTCCGGCGATTCGTGTCTAATTCTAAAATTGGCTTGGTCCATATATTTTTTATATCGCCATGGAATTCCGTCACCTGCGTTACTTCCTCGTCCTCGCCGAAGAACTCCACTTCGGCCGGGCCGCCCGCCGCCTGTCGATCTCGCAGCCGCCGCTGTCGCTCAATATCCAGCAGCTGGAAGCCTCGGTAGGCGCCCGCCTGTTCGAGCGCGACAGCCGTGGCGTGCGCCTGACCGCCGCCGGACGGGCCTTCCGCGAATCGGCCAGCGCGCTGCTGGCCCAGGCCGAAGAGGCCCGCCTGCTGGCGCGCGAGATCGAGGCCGGCGCCGTCGGGCGGCTGCGCATCGGCTTCGTCGGCTCGATGCTGTACCGCGGCCTGCCCCAGCGCCTGCGCGAGTTCCAGGCGGCCTACCCCGGCATCCAGGTAGCGCTGACGGAACTCAACTCACAGGAGCAGATCGACGCGCTGCTGCATGATGGGCTGGATGCCGGCTTTATCCACACCAACCGTGTGCCCGACGAGCTGGCCACCGCGCTGGTCCATAGCGAACCCTTCCTGTGCTGCGTGCCGCATGACCACCCCCTGGCGCGCCAGGCCACCGTGGCGCTGAGCGAGCTGCGCGGCGAGCCCTTCGTGCTGTTCTCCCGCAAGGCGTCTCCCGATTACTACAACCGCATCTTCGAGATGTGCGCGGCGCAGGGCTTCTATCCGCAGATCCGGCATGAGGTGCGGCACTGGCTGTCGGTGGTGTCCCTGGTATCGCAAGGCACCGGCGTCGCGCTGGTACCGGCGGCCCTGGAGCGATCGGCAATGGCGGGGGCGGTGTTCCTGCCGCTGGCGCAGGCGACGGTGCCGTCGGAGGTGTACTGCGTGTGGAAAGCGGGGGCGGACGAGCCGGCGCGCGACCGCTTCCTGGAGAAGATGCGGGATGAGGAATAGGGAGGCAAGCAGGAAGAGAGCCGGGCTTTTCCGGCTCCCCCGGTTTCTGGCGTCCGTGATCCGGGCTTGAGCGCACGCCGTGGTGCTGAGCTCCAGGGTTTCAGGGTAAACCCAGGCCCACAAAGAAAATGCCACCTGCTTTACCGGCAGGTGGCATGTCAAATACGCATGGAACGGGGTGTTCAGCGTGCAGGCAGCTTACCCGCTGCACTTTCCCCTACCAATAACGCAATTGCGTTATTCGGGCCCCTACTCAAGCGGTGGGAGGATTGCCCCGCCAGCCCGGATTCAGAACCCCTCCACCGCCACGCTCACATGGCCCACGTCGGGCGCCGAGGCGAAGTAATCGCCAACCAGCTTGCGCCATTCGGCGAAGTCCGCGGATTCGCGGAAATCCACCATGTGATTCTCGACCGTCTCCCACTTGACCTCAAGCGTGAAGTTCGAGGGATTTTCGATCGACCTGAGCAGCCGCATGGCGTGGCAGCCACGGGCGCGCTTGAAGAGCGGCGCCGCCTTGGCGACCGCTGCCTCGAAGTCCGACTCCGTACCCGCTTTGATCTGGAACTGCGCTATTTCGAGAATCATGTCTTGTGCTCCGTATGTGCGTGTCAGGAAGGCCGGGGCCTGGCCCGGTCGTGCGTCGACATGCATTTTATGCCAGGCCGGGACATCGCGCGTGGCCGTGAAATTATTCTTAGATGTCGAACTTTACTTGACAAGGCCACGGCAAATGCTAGGATTGCCGTACGTACTTCGATATCTAAGTATTTTTCGCGTTCACCTCAAGACCGCGACACCAACCCACCGGACCCCCGGAACCCTGGAGCCAAGCATGTACGACCAATTTGCAACCGACAAGCTGATTGACCTGTGGCTGACCGAAGACATCGGCGCCTGCGACCTGACGGTCCACACCATGATCGAGAAGGGCGAGACGGGTTCGTTCTATATGAATGCGCGCGAGCCGATGCTGATCGCCGGCGTGGACGTGGCCGCCCGCGTGTTCTCCCGCTACGACCCGTCGCTGCATGTGGACGTGCGCGTGGGCGATGGCGACAAGGTCGCCAAGGGCGCCATCCTCATCGCCGTGAGCGGCTCCGCGCGCAGCGTGCTGACCGCCGAGCGCACGGCGCTGAACATCATGCAAAGGCTGTGCGGGATCGCCAACCATACCGCCCGCTACGTGGAGGCGATTGCCGGCACCAAGGCCCGCCTGATCGATAGCCGCAAGACCACGCCGGGGCTGCGCGTGCTGGAGAAGCACGCGGTGACCTGCGGTGGCGGCCTGAACCACCGGCTGGGGCTCGATAACGGCGTAATGATCAAGGACAACCATATCGCCGTGTGCGGCAGCATTGCCGCCGCCGTGGAACGCGCGCGCCGGCAGTTGCCCGTGCTGACCAAGCTGGAAGTGGAATGCGACCGGCTGGACCAGGTGCATGAAGCCCTGAAGGCGGGCGTCGACGTGATCATGCTGGACAACATGTCCGTGCCCGACATGCGCGAAGCCGTTACCATCGTCAACGGGCGCACCAAGGTGGAGGCGTCCGGCGGGATCAACCTCGAGACCATCCGCCCCATCGCCGAGACCGGCGTTGACTACATATCCACCAGCAAGATCACCCAGTCCGCGCCGGCCGTGGATATCGGGCTGGACGATGCGGTGTAACGATGCGGTGTAACGGTACCGTGTGAGCGGGAGTCACTCCTTCCCGCTACTTTGACGCGCGCCGGGCTGCTTGCCTCGCGCGCTTTTTTCATTCTGCGCTCGCCACCAGCGCCAGCACTCGCTCAAAGATCCGCCAGCAGCCGCCCCAGCTCGCGCGTTGACGGCACGCGCCGTGCCGTGCCTTCTGCCTGCGCCTCGTCCTTGGCCAGGTTGCGGGTGATGGCGATCAGCACCTTGCGCGCGGTCGCGACCTCCTCGGCGGATACCCCCTCCACGCTGATCTCATTGACCTCCTCGGCCAGCGGCACCAGCTTGCGCTTGAGGGCGCGGCCCGTCTTGGTCAGGAATACATGGACATTCTTCTTGTTGCCGGGCAGATGGGTGCGCTCGATATAGCCCAGCGCCTCCAGCGCCTTGACCGCGGCGAACGTGGTCGGCTCCGTGACCCCCGCCAGGTCGCTCAGCTCGCGCTGCGACAAACCGTCGTGATCCCAGAGGATCCGCAGGATGGTCCAGTGTCCGTAGGAAACCGTGTGTTCGGCCAGGCGCATCTGCAGGGCGCGGATATAGGCCCGGGCAGCGTCCTTCACCATATGCGCCAGGCGCTCGTTGGCGATGTCGCCCGCCGGGGCGGGCACCTGCGATTCAGTCGGTTTTGAAGTGGCCATATGACGGTGTGGGAGTCCTTGTCGGCGCAGGCCATGCCTGCGCTCGATGATGGAAAACATCATAACGCGTTAGCAAAGCTGCCGCCTGCTCCGTCACGTCCACCTCCCGCCGGGTGTTCGCCGGCTAATCATTTCTTTTGCGGGCTAATGTAGTGCTCACTACATCAGTGCGAGCTTGCGCCACGACGATGCGGCAAGGCACCGCGAGAGGGATTTCCCTGCTAGACATGGCTGGAATTCCTGCCACAGCCCGTGGATACGGCCCTTTCCAGCCATGGCCTGACTCTTGCATATTCTTAGATGTCGAACTTATCTTGACAAGGTTTCATCAGGTGCTAGCATTGCCTTTGTACTTCGATATCTAAGCATATTGCCAGAGGACGTACGAGACACAGTCGACGAAATGGGACGAAGAGAAAGAAGAGGATGGCCATGAAAAACCCCGAGACCTGGAACGACACATGCGCAAGCAGCCTGGAAGACTCCCGCTATCTGAACCGCGCCGGGCCATCGGCTTTGGTAGCGGTCCCCACCACGCCGGATAAGCCCATGCAAGCTGCCGGCACTTTCTTCCTCGTGGTTGGCCCCAGCGGCGCGGGCAAGGACTCGCTGATGGACGGCGCCAGGGCGGCGCTGCTGGCCGATCCGCGCTATGTGTTTGCCAGGCGCGTCATCACCCGGCCAACAGGCTCGCCGGGCGAGGACCACGAGGGCGTGACGCAGACCGAGTTCGCGGCGCGCGAGACGGCCAACGCCTTCCTGATCACCTGGGCGGCGCATGGCTTGCGCTATGGGCTGCCGGCCAGTTTGCTGGATGAACTGGAGCGCGGCCGGCATGTCGTCGCCAACGGCTCGCGCGGCATTGCTGCCGCGCTGGCGGGCCAGCTGCGCAATTTCGTCGTCATCCACGTCACGGCGCCGCTGCACGTGCTGGCGCAGCGCATTGCCGCGCGCGGACGGGAGTCCGGCGACGCGGTGCTGCGCAGGCTGGAGCGCATGCCCGATCCGATTCCCGCCGGCGTGGCGAGCGTCACCGTATCGAACGACGCGGCCATGGAGGTGGGCATCGCGCGCTTCCTGGAAGCGCTGCGCACGGCATCGACACCGCTCAAGGCCAGACGCATGCCAATCTGCGCCGGCGACGCGCACATTGCCTATGTGTCGCCCGCCGTTGGCGCGCGCCACGCTCGCATGGCCGTACGCTCGGGAAAGACCGAGATCCCCGCGGCCTTGCATGTGGTCGAGAGCCCGGGCTTGCTGCAGGACGAAGAGATCGGCCTGTCCGATGCCCTCTTCGAGCGCCTGGGCGTCGCGCCCGGCAACACCGTGCGCCTGCGCCAGATTCCCGGCCCCGTCAGCCGCGATGTGCTGCGCAAGAAGCTGCGCGGCGACGCCTTGAGCGAAGCGGAGTACGAAGCCGTGCTGCGCGATGCGGTGGAGGGACGCTATACGGAAATCGAGCTGACCGCGTTCCTGGTGGCTGCCTCGCAACACCTCACCGATGCGGAAGTGGTGGGCGTGGCCCGTGCCCGCGCGCGCTTTGCCCGCAGGATCGACTGGGACGAGCCCATCGTGGTGGACAAGCACTCCATGGGCGGCGTGCCGGGCAGCCGCATCACGCTGATCGTGGTGCCGATCGTCGCGGCGTTCGGGCTCGCGATGCCCAAGACCTCGTCGCGGGCGATCACCTCCGCGGCCGGCACCGCGGAGGCCATGGAGACGGTGGCGCGCGTGGACCTGGACATCGACGACGTGCGCCGCTGCGTGGCGCAGGCACGGGCCTGCATTGCCTGGAACGGCCGCCTCAATCACTCGGCCATCGACGATGTGATGAATGCCATCACGCGCCCGCTCGGGCTCGACGCCAACCGGTGGTCGGTGGCGTCCATCCTCTCCAAGAAATACACCGCGGGGTCGACCCACGTGATCGTCGACCTGCCCTTCGGCCCGCAAGCGAAGCTCAAGTCGCAAGCCGAAGCGCAAGCCCTGGGCGCCTTGTTCGAAGACGTGGGCGCAGGGCTGGGCATGCGGGTGCGCGCGTTCGCGACGGACGGCAGCAAACCCATCGGGCGCGGCGTGGGCCCGGCGCTGGAAGTGCGCGATGTGCTGCAGGTACTCAACGGCAGCCCCGAGGCGCCCGCGGACCTGCGCGAGAAGGCCTTGTTCTTTGCCGGGCAGATTCTTGCGTTCGACCCGACCGTGGGCTCCCCCGCCGAGGGGCGGCGGATTGCGGGCGAACTGCTCGCCTGCGGGGCCGCAAGCGCCGCATTCGACCGGATCGTGGCCGCACAGGGCGCAAGGGCAGCGCCGGATGCACCGGGCAACCATCTCCACATCGTGCCCGCCGGCGCGGCGGGCGTGGTCGCGGACATCGACGGCTTTGCCATCGCCGGCATTGCGCGCAGCGCCGGCGCGCCGCGCCGGCCGGGCGCCGGCGTGGACCTGTTGTGCACGGTGGGAGACCGGCTCGTTGCCGGGCAACCGCTGTTCAGGATCCACGCCGAGGCCACCGGCGACCTCGAGGCAGCAGTGCGGGCCAACGCGGCGGCTGAACTATCCGGCCCACCGATTCGCATCAGGCCGGACTAGCAGCGGCGCCCATGCACGCCGCCTGCACTGCCACCCTGATCTATCATTTCCTTTAACCGATGAGGCAACAAATGACATCCTTATCCGTGGTACGCAGTCTCGCATCGATCTCCTTGCTGGGGGCCACGCTGTTCGGCATGCCCGCGCAGGCGAGCGCCAATATCGGCGGCGACTTTCCACAAAAGCCGATCCGGCTGGTTGTGACGTTCCCGGCGGGCGGGGGAACCGACACGCTGGCGCGGGTGATCGGCACGGAGGTGGGCCGCAGCCTGGGCCAGCCCGTGGTGGTCGACAACCGGCCCGGCGCCAGCGGCAATATCGGCGCCGAGTTCGTCGCCAAGAGCCCGTCGGACGGCTACACCTTGCTGGTGGTCAACAGCAGCTTTGCCATCAACCCCGGCGTGTTCCGCAACCTGCAGTTCGATCCGGGCAAGGACTTCAGCGCGGTGATCTCGGTGGCGTCCGTGCCGTCCGTCATCGCGGTGCCCGTCTCATCGAAGATCCAGACGTTCAATGACCTGCTGGCAGCCGGGCGCTCGGGCAAGCCGCCGACCTATGCCTCCTGCGGCAACGGCACGCCCCAGCACCTTGCCGGCGAGCTGCTCAAGATCTCGGCCAAGATCGATCTGCTGCACGTGCCTTACAAGGGTTGCGCCCCGGCGCTAGCCGATGTGCTGGGCGGCCAGGCCGACGTCAGCATCAACACGCTCAGCAACACGGTGCCTTACCTGAAGGCCAACAAGCTGCGCGCGCTGGCCGTCACCTCCAAGAGCCGATCACCGCTGCTGCCCGACGTGGCCTCGGTGAGCGAGCTTGGAGTCAGTGGCTATGACGTCGACCAATGGTTCGGCATCCTGGCCCCGGCGCATACGCCGCCGGAAATCGTGCAGAAGCTCAATGCGGCCATCGCCAAGGCCGTCGCCAAGCCGGAGGTCAGGGCCAATCTCGCCCAACTGGGATTTGCTACCGCCAGCAGCACCCCGGCGGAGTTCCAGAAAGTGGTGAACACGGACATCGAGCGCTGGAAGAAGCTCGCCGCGCAGATCGGCCTGCGGGTCGACTAAGGCCCACGGCTCGCTAACGCCGGCCAGGGTCCGCCAAGACCCGCGGGGCAGCCACGCCAGGCGCCTGGCAACGCACGCCACCCGCTCCCCCCAATCCATTCGCAGCACCGCTACGCCACGGCCGTCAACGGTCCCGTGCGACCGCTTGCGCCTTGCGTTTGCCCCTGCCGTAAGGAAACCACATGAAGGAGATGAAGGTAATGATAGTAGTGAAGGTAGTGAAAGACATCCACCGCCTGGCGCTTGGCTACGCGCTTGCCGTCACTGCACTCGCGCTGACCGCCCCCGCTGGGGCGCAGTCCAGCCTGGTGCTCTATGGCGTCGCCGACGTCGGCATCGAATACCTCTCGCACGCCGACGCCAGTGGCAACGCCCTCACAAGAATGGCTTCGGGCAACCTGTCCGGCTCGCGCTGGGGATTGCGCGGCACGGAAGACCTCGGCGGCGGCACCAGCGCGCTGTTCGTGCTCGAGAGCGGCTTCGACATCGACACGGGCACGCTGGGCCAGGCCGGCCGGCTGTTCGGGCGGCAGGCCTACACCGGCCTGAACACGCCCTACGGGCGGATCACGGCGGGCCACCAGAACAACCTGCTCTACGACATCCTGATCAGCTACGACGCCATGGCCATCGCGCCGCGGTACTCGGCGTTCCTGATGGATAGCGCCCTGGCGGGACGCTATGACAACGCCGCCAAGTACGTAGGGAAGTTCGGCGGGCTGACGGCAAGCGCGCTTTACGCGTTCGCGCGCGGCACCTCCGTGACGAGCGGCACCACCAGCACCATCACGGGCGAGACCGCCGGCAACGCGCGCAACGACCGCGCCTGGAGCGCCGCGCTGGAATACACCACGGGCAACGCCGGGGCCACGGTCATCTACGACCAGCAGCAGGGCACCACCGGCCTGGCCGGGCAGAACCCGGCACAACGCGACCGCCGCATCGCCGTGGCTGGCAGCTACGCGTTTGCAAAGGCCAAGGTGTTCGCGGGCTACCGCTGGCTGAGCGGCGACATCGGCAGCACCGCCACCGTGGCGGCTCGCAGGAACGACCTGTTCTGGCTAGGTGCGAGCTATGCGTTCACGCCCGCCCTGACGCTGAGTGCGTCGGCCTATGTGATGAACGACAAGCGCAGCGCGCAGGATCCCTGGAGCCTCGTCGGCACGCTTGACTACGCGCTGTCCAAACGCACCGATGGCTACCTGACGCTCGGCTACGTCAAGAACAAGGACGGCTCGCGCGTCGGCCTGAACGGCATCCAGGCCAGCATCGGCCCGGGCATGAACCAGTTGGGCGTGGTGGCGGGCGTCCGGCACAAGTTCTAGGCAAGCGGGCTGCGGCACCGTGGGCAAGGCGCGGCACCCGCACAGGGTGCCGCATCGTCGGGCGCAACCGAATGTTGCGTGACCTGCGCTTCGGGTGATTGCGGACCGCCAGGATTGTCGTGCGCCATGGATGCGTGCGCGCACTAATAACACAGCGGCTCGAAATCAAAACGCCCGCAGGCAAATCAGCTACAATAGGAACGATTTTCATTTACCAACCCTGGCGTGAGTTTGCCGACCGCGTGCCGTGCCTCGCGCCAACGGACTGGAAGCCACATGCGGTTGTCTGAACTTCCGCGGCGCACCGCCGCTGTCATCGTGTCTATCGACGACAATTCTCTTAACGATCCGGTAGCACGCCGCCTGCGCGAACTCGGCTTTGTGCCGGGCGAAGCCGTACAGGTCATCGCGCTGGGACCGTTCGGCATGGATCCCCTTGTCGCCCAGGTGGGCTTTACCCGGTTTGCATTGCGCCGCGCCGAAGCGGCCCGCATTACCGTGGAGGCGCTCAGCGCTTCCGTCTCCAGCATCACGCCGGCCGCGCAGCCCGACGCGCCCGCCGCCAAACGCTCCGCTGCCTGACCGGGCACCTGCCAAGAATATGTCTGTCGCTACCCCGACTTCCGCTTCCCAGCGTCCCGCATTGCGCGTTGCGCTGGTGGGCAATCCAAATTGCGGCAAGACCGCCCTGTTCAATCGCCTGACCGGCAGCCGCCAGAAGGTGGCCAACTACGCCGGCGTCACCGTCGAGCGCAAGGAAGGCCATTTTGTCTCGCCGGCCGGGCGCCAGGTGCGTGTGCTCGACCTGCCGGGTGCCTATAGCCTGCACGCGGCCAGCCTTGACGAAGCCATCACGCGCGATGTCTGCCTGGGCCAGCGCCCGGGCGAGCCACGCCCCGACCTGCTGGTGTCGGTGGTGGATGCCACCAACCTGCGCTTGCACCTGCGCTTCGTGCTCGAACTGCGCCGCCTGGGCCTGCCGATGGTGCTGGTGCTCAATATGAGCGACGCCGCGGCCAAACGCGGCATCCGCATCGAGCGCGACAAGCTGGCCGCCGCGCTCGGCGTGCCGGTGGTGGAGACCGTGGCGGTCAAGCGCAACGGCGCCGCCAACCTGCTGGCCGCGTTCGACGCCGCCCTGCCGGCGGTGCCGGTCGCCGCGGCCACGACCGAGCTGGCCTCCGACCTGGATGTCCACCAGGAGGTCAAGCGCCTGCTGGATGCGGCCGTCACGATGCCGGAGCGCACCGCCGCGCTGGACGACCGGCTCGACCGCATCCTGCTGCACCCCGTGTTCGGCCTGACGATCCTGGCCGTGCTGCTGTTCCTGATGTTCCAGGCGGTATTCTCGTGGGCCGCGCCGCTGATGGACGGCATCGAGGGCGGCGTGCACTGGTTCGGCGAGATCGTCGGCAGCCACCTGCCCGAGGGCATGCTGCGCAGCCTGCTGGTGGATGGCCTGATCGCCGGCCTGGGCAGCGTGATCGTGTTCCTGCCGCAGATCCTGATCCTGTTCCTGTTCATCCTGACGCTGGAAGAATCCGGCTACCTGCCGCGCGCGGCCTTCCTGCTCGACCGCCTGATGATGGGCGCCGGCTTGTCCGGCCGTTCCTTTATCCCGCTGCTCTCCAGCTTTGCCTGCGCGATTCCCGGCATCATGGCCACGCGCACCATCCAGGACCCGCGCGACCGCATCACCACCATCCTGGTGGCGCCGCTGATGACGTGCTCCGCGCGCCTGCCGGTCTACGCGCTGCTGATCGGCGCCTTCATCCCGACGCGCACGGTGATGGGGCTGTTCAACCTGCAAGGGCTCGTGCTGTTCGTGCTCTACGTGGCGGGCATCGTGAGCGCGCTGGCGGTGGCATATGTGCTGAAGTATTTCCGCCGCGATCGCACCGACCACCCGCTGATGATGGAACTGCCCTCCTACCGCATCCCCAATCCGCGCGATGTGGCGATCGGCCTGTGGGAGCGTGCCCGCATCTTCCTGTCCCGCGTGGGCAAGGTGATCCTGACGCTGACGGTGCTGCTGTGGTTCCTGGCCACCTTCCCGTCGCCGCCGGACGGCGCCACCGCCCCGGCCATCGATTACAGCTTCGCCGGCATGATCGGCCGGGCGCTTGAGCATGTCTTTGCCCCGATCGGCTTCAATTGGCAGATCTGCATCGCGCTGGTGCCGGGCCTGGCGGCGCGCGAAGTCGCCGTGGGTGCACTGGCCACCGTCTATGCGCTGTCCGGCAGCGAGGACGCCATGGCCAGCCAGCTCGCGCCGATGATCGCCGCGCAATGGTCGCTGGCCACCGCGCTGTCGCTGCTGGCCTGGTACGTGTTCGCGCCGCAGTGCATCTCCACGATGGCGGTGATCCGGCGCGAGACCGGCTCCTGGAAGGTGATGGCCGCCTCGACGGCCTACCTGTTCGGGCTGGGCTACGTGGCGGCCTTTGCCACGTACCACATCACCCTGATGCTGAGCTGAAGCGAGGACTTTGCAGCCATGAGCCTCTACCACGCCGTTGAAACCCTGCTGGTGCCGCTGATCGTGCTGGGCTGCACGATCTCCGTGCTGGCCCGCTATGCACCGCGCACCCGCGAACGGATCAAGGGCGGGCTGGCGGCGCGCCTGGGTGGCACCGCGGCCACCGGCTGGCGCCAGCGCGCGGTGGCCTGGCTGGCACCGCAGGCCGCGGCCGGCTGCGCCAGCGGCTGCGACAGCGGCGGGTGCAATACCTGCGGCTCCGCCACCACCGGCAGCGCCCAGCAAGCGCCGGTCGAACAGGCCAGCGAGCAGGTCATCCGCTTCGTGGCCAAGCGCTGATACGCCCCCAAACCCATCGCGCACCACGTTTTTGATCCACGCAGAAACGGGTACGCTTTGGGTTCGCCGCGCCGGTTCGCCGCGTATTCGGCACCGCCTCCCCCTCTTTCCCTCCTCGTCGATACCTGCGCGCGCGGCACCGGATCAAGCGGCCGTCCGGGGACGGACCATTTAAAACACACAGAGATAGGCGCGAGCAGATACAACGACGCCCGGCAGGAACACATGCCGGGCGTCGCGTTAAGGCTCAGGCAAAAGCAGGGCGCTACATCAGCTCACCGTTCCCGGAATCGTGATGGAGATCGGCTGCTGTTCAGGGCCGGCCGTGCAGGTTGCGGTCACTGTGAAATCGCCAAGCGCCAAAGGCGTCACCACGATCTGCGCAGCATTGACGCCACCTGCGAACGATACGTTTGCGCTGCTGGTCCAGCTCCAGCCCGTGCAGTTGAGATAGGCGACATCCGCACCGAAGTTCTTGAGCGTGGCGGTGACGGGAGTCGGCACGGGCAGCGACAGCAGCAGCTTGAGCGGTTGTGGCCCGTTGTAGACCAGCGCCCACTTCGGCTGCTCCGTCACCGTCAGGCTGGCGTTGGGCGTGAGCGCGATCTTGCTGCTGGCCGCGGTCACCTGCAGCAGGCTCTGCACGGTGGGCGTGCCGATCACGATGCTGGTGCTCAACGTGGCCTGCCGCGTGGCCGGGTTCGCTGCGACGGAAAGCGTTGGCGAGGTGGTGGCGTAGCTCCAGGTGCCGTCGAAATCCGCGGTGGAATCATACGAATCGCTGCGGATCACGCGAGCGTTGAAGACCTGCGGATAGCCGTTGAGCACCGACAGCGCGTTGATGGGCACGCCCCCTTGCGAGAGCTCGAGCCGATAGGTGTAGCCAGTGTTCTTCTGCACCGTCACCAGCATCTGCCCGCTGACAGCAATGCCGTTGGGCGCGGTGACCGAGACCGTGACCGTGCCGACCGCTGCGGTGGTATCCGAGCTGTTGACGCCTGTGAGCGATGCCGTGTTCTGCGCGGCACTGACCTGCACGTTGCCAATCGAGCTGGCCCAGGCCCAGTCGTGCACGGCCCCGCTGACGTCGCTGCCATTGCCATCGACCAGCGTCGCCTTGACCGGCTGCACCTGCCCGTCAACCAGCGACAAGACCGGATTCGACAGTGCCAGGTTGTAGCTGACCGAGGCGGGCTGCACGGCTATCGTCGCGGTTTGCGCGGGTAGCTGCGTGCTGTTGTCCGCCGCCTTGACGGTGGCCACCACCTGGATGGTGGCCGTGCCCACCGCCACGCCCGTGATGGTGGCGCTGCCGCTTGCGGCCGGCACCACGGTGGCGATGGTGTTGCTGGACGAGGTCCAGGCAAAGGTGCTGGACGACGTCACGTCCGCTCCCTTGCTGTCCACGACCGAGGCTGACATCGAGATGCTGCGGCCCACCCCGACCTGTCCCGAGGTCATCGTGAGCGTCACCGAGTATTTCACCGGGGTGGTATCCGTCGCGGTGCTCGCGGTGGTGGGCGATGCAGCGCCCGAGCCGCCACCGCCGCCGCCGCAGCCCGCCATCAGCAATGCCATGGCGGCGCAGGCCAGCCATGCTGGCCACCTCTTGGTGTTTCTCATGATGTCTCCCCGTATTGCGTTCAATCCCGGGGCCTCTGCCGACAGAAGCTCAAGCAAGGCACCGCTGGCCAGACTCGTTATGTTTGCGCGACCGGACAGGTAAATGGCGGAATTGGACAGCCGCGTGCTATCTAGGCTAGTCAGGATGTGCACACGGCTGTACCAGCCAGACGGCTGAGAGTTCGGCGCTTATGTACGCTCACGCACATCTGGGCTCAGCCACAAGTCCGTGCTGATAGCGAAATGGAGGTGGCTGCCCAACCGGCATTTGGAGGGGGCTCGGCGTGCCCGTCCTTGACGCCCGTTCGCGTTCTCGACTATTCTTGCCGGCTGCCGGCCGCCAAAAGGTGCTCGGCATGCATGACAAGTTATCGACGAACCTTGGTAAGCCGCGTCATCCGCACCGCTTCCCTCACACCGCTCCCCGCACGCCACGCAATGCACCAAGCCACCTGCTTCCACCGCCACGCCGCCGATGCCTCCAGCATCGCTGCAGCCGCGCGCGTGCCGGCAGCAGGTCGCGCGCTGGGTACCGCCATTGCTCTTGTTGCACCGGCCCTCTCGCCGCGTCTTTCCGCCTCGCTACAGCTAGACCTACTGATCGGTTGCCGGGCCTAGTGCCTAGTGGCAGTTCGGCAGCCTCGCGCCACCCTTTTTCCGCATTAGCTTTCTGACGCCTTCGCTTTTGAGCGTTTCAACGCCTTGGCGATCTTGCGTCTTGTGCCTTGTTTCTTGTCTTGCATCTTCCCGCGAGGAAGGAGAACCGTCATGATGTTGCGCAATCCCGCCACCAAATACCGCCCTGCCACCGCCGTTGATATCGCCGACCGAACCTGGCCCGCCAAGCGCATCGCGCGCGCGCCGATCTGGATGAGCACGGATCTGCGCGATGGCAACCAGGCCCTGATCGAGCCGATGAACCCGCAGCGCAAGCTCCGCTTCTTCGAGCAGCTGGTCAAGATCGGGCTCAAGCAGATCGAGGTGGCGTTCCCCTCGGCCTCGCAGACCGATTTCGATTTCGTGCGGATGCTGATCGAGGAAGACCGCATCCCGGACGACGTGACCATCGTGGTGCTGACGCAGGCGCGCGCGGACCTGATACAGCGCACCATCGAATCCGTGCGCGGCGCCGCGCGCGCCGTGGTGCATCTCTACAACCCGATCGCCCCAGCCTTTCGCCGCATCGTGTTTGGCGCGAGCCGCGAGGAGGTCAAGGAGATCGCGCTGGAGGGCACGCGCCTGATCAAGGCGCTGACCGATGGCATGCCCGAGACGGCATGGAGCTACGAATACTCGCCCGAGACCTTCAGCATGACCGAGCTGGATTTCTCGCTCGAGGTTTGCGATGCGGTATCCGCGATCTGGCAGCCGAGCGCAGCCCGCCCGCTCATCCTCAACCTGCCGACCACGGTGGAATGCAGCACGCCCAATATCTTCGCCGACCAGGTCGAATGGATGCACCGGCGTCTTGCACGGCGCAGCGACATCGTGCTGTCGGTCCATCCGCACAATGACCGCGGCACCGCGGTGGCAGCCGCCGAGCTTGCCGTGATGGCCGGCGCCGATCGCGTGGAAGGCTGCCTGTTCGGCAATGGCGAGCGCACCGGCAATGTCGACCTGGTGACGCTGGCGTTGAATCTCTACACGCAGGGCGTGGACCCCGAGCTCGATTTTTCCGATATCGATGAAGTGCGCCAGTGCGTGGAGGATTGCAACCAGCTTCCCGTGCATCCGCGCCACCCGTATGTTGGTGACCTGGTCTTCACGGCCTTCTCCGGCTCGCACCAGGATGCGATTCGCAAGGGCTTCGCGCAGCAAAAGGCGGATGCCATCTGGGAAGTGCCTTACCTGCCGATCGACCCCGCCGACCTTGGCCGTAGCTACGATGCGGTGATCCGCGTGAACAGCCAGTCCGGCAAGGGCGGCATGGCTTACCTGCTGGAACAGGTGCACGGCATCTATATGCCGCGCCGCCTGCAGATCGAGTTCAGCCGCGCGGTGCAGTCGATGACCGATGAGAGCGGGCTCGAAGCCAGCGCCGATGACTTGTATGGCTTGTTCAAGCGCGAATATCTCGAACACGAGGCGCCGCTGCGCTATATGGGCCACCAGATGGTGTCCGACAGCGGCGGCCAGGTTGAGATCGAAGTGGCATTGCTGCGCGATGGCGAGCCCGTGGGCGCGCGCGGCCGGGGCAACGGCCCGATCGATGCGTTCGTCAGCGGCCTCAAAGGCGCGCTGGACATGCCGGTGCGCGTGATGGATTACCACGAGCACGCGCTGTCGTCCGGCGCCAATGCTGCCGCGGCCTGCTATGTGGAAGTGCGGGTAGGAGACTCCGCCACTGGCTTCGGCGCCGGCATCGACGCCAATATCGTCACGGCGTCGCTCAAGGCCGTGGTGTCGGGTGTGAACCGCCACCTGCGTGCCGCCAGCCAGTCGCCTCGCGAGGAAGCCTTGGCCGATTGATGCCGGCCGCGCCCGGGCCTAACGTCTCGGCGCAGAAAAACCGGTGTGCCCCGCCCCCACGGGGCACACCCGGAAAGACGCCCTTGCGGGACGCCCACGACATGCTCTTGGCTTGACTGTGTGCACAGCGTAAGGCGCGCGCACGCTTGTCTGCCACGAATATTTGCGCATGTCCTTAGAAGCCCGGCCCGGGATTGGAAATGCGAAAGATGGCTGCGCGGCGCGTGCGCAAGCAGTGCAACGCGCACCGGGTACTGTCGCAAGGCCGCGACGCATGCACATGTGCGCGCCACCGATGCCCATCTTCTTGCTCTCGGTCAAGGCTCGACCGGAAACGCTCCGCCAAACTGTGCGTGAAGTTTCCTGAAACACGAGCCAACCATCATGAACAAGCGCCTGCTTACCCGCCTATCCAACACCGCCATCGCCACCCTTGCCGTGCTCGGCGCCGTTGCCGCAGCGCCCGCCGCCGCTGCCGATGACGCGCAGGGCAACTGGATGGTGCGCCTGCGCGGCACCTATCTCGACATGGCCGGCAAGTCCGACCCGATCGGCGGCGTTGGCGCCTCGGACCGCATCACGGTCAACAACAAGTGGATTCCGGAACTCGATGTCACCTACTTCTTCACGCCGCACATCGCTGCCGAACTGGTGCTGACCGTGCCGCAGAAGCAGAACGTCTACCTGGATGGCAACAAGATCGGCTCCTTCACCCATCTGCCGCCGACACTGCTGGTGCAATATCACTTCATGCCCAACGGCACCTTCCGCCCGTATGTCGGCGCCGGCCTGAACTTCACGCGCATCTGGGGCGCGGACATTGCCAGCAATTCGCTGACGCTCGATAGCTGGAGCGTGGCTCCCGCGCTGCAGGTCGGCATGGATTACAAGCTCACCAAGAACTGGTTCCTGAATGCCGACATCAAGAAGGTTTGGCTGTCGAGCGATGTCAAGGCGGCCGGCGTGAAGGTCTCGAACGTGAGCCTGGATCCCTGGCTGTTCAGCATGGGCGTGGGCTACCGCTTCTGACGAAACGCGGTACAGCGCGCCACGGCGCACCACGGCACAACGCACGCGCGGCAGATCCCGCGTCAGGCCCTGGCTTGACGCGGGATCTGCCGCAATACGTCCCGATTCAAGCCGTAGAAGCGCGCGACCACGGCCATCTCGGAGCCGGCGGACAGCAGCGCCTGCGCTGAACGCCGGCTGCGCAATATCACCGGAACATTGGCGAGGAAGACGCGCGCCACGTCCGGGTCGAAATGCGTGCCGGATCCTGCCGAGATGATGGACAACGCATCGTCGTCCGTCATGCCGGGGCGATAGCAGCGCGACTCGGTCATGGCGTCGAACACGTCGGCGACGGCCACGATACGCGCGGCCAGCGGAATCTCATTGCCTGCCAGGCCACATGGGTAGCCGGTACCGTCAAAGCGCTCGTGGTGATGATGCGCGACTTGCGATGCAAGCCGAATCAGCGCGTGGGCGCTGCCGGCAAGTATGTTGGCGCCGATCTCGGCATGCCGCTCGATCACCTGCCGCTCCTCGGGGAGCAGCTTGCCAGGCTTGAGCAGTACGGCATCGGGGATGGCGAGCTTGCCAACGTCATGCACCGGCGTGGCGAGCCGTATGCGCTCGCAGTGCGCCGCATCCAGCCCCACCAGATCCGCAAGGCATGCCGCGATCGTCGCGGTGCGAACCAGATGGCCCGATGCATGCGGATAGCGCAGGCAGCCGGCAAGCGTCAGGCTGGCCAGCGTAACAACCGCATGGTGATTCTTAGTCATTGTGCTAAAGCGGGGCGAAGCGCGCGATTCTATGCCTGCCGGGGCCTATCGCCAATAGCTGATGGCGTTCTGCCTTCGTGGCCACGCGCTCGCCTGCCTCGGTCCCCCCGAGGGGAGAGCGAGTGACAGCCGTCGTCATTGCAGACGGTTCTGGCGTATCCTGTCGAGCCTAACGGAACGCCGGCTCGTCGAAGCTGCGCAACTTACGCGAGTGCAACTGCTCGGCCCCGCCTTCGCGCAAGATACGAATCGCCTCCAGCCCGATCGACATATGCTGGCTCACCCGCTGCCGATAGAACGCATTGGCCATGCCGCGCAGCTTGAGCTCACCATGCAGCGGCTTGTCGGACACGCATAGCAAGGTGCCGTAGGGCACGCGCAGCCGGAAGCCGTTGGCCGCAACCGTGGCGCTCTCCATGTCGATGGCAATCGCGCGCGACTGGTTGAAGCGGGCGTACAGCGCCTTGGACTTGAGTTCCCAGTTGCGGTCGTCGGTGGAGACCACGGTGCCGGTGCGCATGCGGGTCTTCATCTCGTTGCCGGACAAACCCGTCACGCGTACCACGGCCTCTTGCAGCGCGACCTGGATCTCGGCGATAGGCGGCACCGGCACCCAGGGCGGCAGGTCGTGATCGAGCACGTGGTCGTCCCGCACATAGGCGTGTGCCAGGACGTAATCGCCGAGTTGCTGCGAGCGGCGCAGGCCGCCGCAGTGCCCGACCATCAGCCAGCAATGCGGGCGCAGCACGGCAAGGTGGTCGGTCATGGTCTTGGCGTTGGACGGGCCCACGCCGATATTGACCAGCGTGACGCCAAGCTTGTCCTCGCGCACCAGGTGGTAGGCGGGCATCTGCGGCAGCGCGCGCGGGCGCAGGGCATCGTCGGGCTCGGCCTCGCCGCGCTCTTGCATCACATCGCCGGGTTCGACGAAGCGCACGTGGCCGTCGGCGCCTTGCGCGTCTTCGGCTGCCATCAGCGAGCGGCCGAGCGCGATGAACTCGTCGACGTAGCGCTGGTAGTTGGTAAACAGCACGAAGCGCTGGAAATGCTGGGGCGCGGTGCCGGTGTAGTGATAGAGCCGCTGCAGCGCCAGGTCCACGCGCTCGCCGGGGAACATCGAGAGCGGCCAGGCTTCGCCGGGCACCGGCTCGTAGGTGCCGTTGGCGATGGCGTCGTCGATGCGGCTCAGCTCGGGCAGCACGAACGAGGCCTCGAGCTCGCGCGCCTGGGTGTAGCTGATGTCGGTGGTGGAGGCTTCGATGACAAACGGCAGCGGGATCGGCCGACGGCTCACGCCGACCACCACGGGCACGCGGTGGTAGCGTATCAGGCGCTCGATCTGGTCGCGGTAATAGTCGGCCAGCAGTTCGGGGCGGGTGACCGTGGTGCCGTAGACCCCGGGGTAGGCAACCGTGCCCCAGGATGGCCGGCTGTCGGTGACCATGGTTTCGAGATTGACCGAGATGCCCAGGTAGGGATAGCAGGCATGCGCCGCGGACGGCAGCGGCTGCCCCTGGGCGAAGGCGTCGAAGCGCGCGCGGATCGCGCCAACCGAGGCATCGTAGATTTCACGGATGCGAGCCAGCGCCGCGTCGGCGTCGGAGAACTCGGCCAGCTGATCGGCCGGATGGGCGGAAGAGAAGATCGAGGCATTCATGCGAAACATGATACCCCGCTATAGAGCGGAAGCAACATGGCCTGTCGCAAATTGACGGGCCTTCGCGCGCTCGCTACACTGCCAGCAGTCTTTTTTGCGGCCCCGCGCCGCACTCGCCTCGTGACGCCCTCCATTAGAAGGGAAGCGCCGAGTTGCTGTATCTGCTTGCATGGGGAGCCCCGATGGAAATCCGCAATCTGCTGCCAGAAGAGATCGAGGCGGCCAGACAACTCCTTGCGGCCAACGGGTGGGCCCACCGCGTTGCCAACACGGAGCGCTTCGCCCGGCTGATCGCCAATTCGCAACGGGTGGTGGTGGCGGTCGATAAGGGACAGATCGTCGGTTTCGCGCGGGCGCTGTGCGACGACATCTCCAATGGTTACCTGTCGATGGTCGCGGTGACGCCGAGCCATCGCCGCCGCGGCATCGGCCGCGCGCTGGTGCGCCACATCGTCGGAAACGATCCCGATATCACGTGGGTGCTGCGCGCCGGGCGCTCGTCCGAGGCAGCTTTCTTCGGGCAGCTCGGCTTTGTGCCTTCGCTGGTGGCCATGGAACGCCGGCGCACCTGAGTCCTGCCTGGCGGGCTGGCTTGCCACTCAAACCTTGATCAAGCACAACAACACCTTGGCTTCTTCCACCGGTTGGTTTCATTGGGCGTTGCTGTCGGCCGTATTTGCCGCGCTGACGGCGATCTTCGCCAAGATCGGGCTGGAAGGCATCAACTCGGACCTTGCCACGCTGGTGCGCACGGCGGTGATCATCGTGGTGCTGAGCTTTTTCGTGGTGCTCACGGGCAAGTGGAGCAACCCGCTCGCGCTGTCGCCGCGGACCTGGATCTTTCTTGTGCTCTCCGGACTTGCCACCGGCGCCTCCTGGGTATGTTACTTCCGGGCGCTGAAGATTGGCGATGCCTCGAAGGTGGCTCCGGTGGACAAGCTGAGCCTGCTGCTGGTGGCGGTGTTCGCCGTGATCTTCCTCGGCGAACGCCCCAGCCTGCGCGAGTGGGCCGGCATCGCGCTGGTCGGCGCCGGCGTGCTGGTGCTGGGGTTCAAGCGCTAAGCGGCAACCCCGGCACATCGCGCCGCATCGACACTACCGGTCCGTGCGCAGCGGCCCGTATTCCACCGGCACCCAGGCGTAGCCCTTGCTCTCCACGCGCACACGGCCGATCCCCGGGAACGGCAAGTGAGCGCCCGCCACCCACAGCTTGCCGCGCGCGGCATCGGCGAAGAGCTTCTTGCGCGTATGCACCGCCAGCGTGCTGTCCACATCGAACTCCAGCGCGACCTCCGGGCGGCGGAACTGCACCGCGTGGCTGTGCACGATATCGCCCCACAACAGCAGGCTTTGATCGCCTGACTTGAACAGGTAGCCACGGTGGCCCGGGGTGTGCCCATGCGCCGGCACCGCGCTCAGGCCTGCCACCAGCTTGTCGCCTTCGCCGAAGGTGCGCAGCCGGCCGGAAGATCAACGCTTGTCGTGCGTGGCACCGGACCGCAGGTACGCCAGCACCGGTGCCAACTGTGCCAGTGCCGGAGCCTGCTCGCAAACTTGCGCGGCAGTGCTCCAGGGATAGGGCAGGCGGGCCAGCCAGCCGTCGAGCACCGGCCGCGCGGCATCCGGCGGCATCACTTCCATGGCCTCGATCACGATGGTGAGTGCTTGCACGCGCCGGGCGCCTGCCTGTGCAGAGAATTCCCATGCGTAGCTGCCGCAGCCCACGCGCACGCCACCGCTGGCTTTGTCGGTCATGCCGACCAGCCAGTCGCAACCATAGCGTTGCGCGTCGCCCGCGGGCGGGGCCTCTGCCAGGCAGAACGTATAAACGTTGTCGTAGCTCTGGCCAAAGCGCCGCACCAGCACGTCGCTGATCGCGGCCAGGCCTTCGCTGCGGGCCGGGAACGCGATGGCCTCGGACTTGACCGTCATCTCCAGCGTGGCATCGGCGGCGAAGGCCTGCGCCATCAGGTGGGGGCGGTTCTCATCCTTGGCGCGGATATAGGTGCGGATCAGGGCCTGGGGATCGAGGGAGCCGGGAAGCGTCGATGCGGGTGCGTTCATGCGTGCCTTGCGGGTGCCCGCGGCTGGCCAGAGGCTGCTGCGCGGCAATTGTTGATAGGTTGCCGGCATGGTAGCCCGTCTCTCGCGTCAGCGGCGGCGCGGCCCTCCCGCCAGCAAGGTTGCCAGTGAATGCGCCGGATTCCCCCGGCGGCACCCGCCTGGATAACTTTGTTTCAAGTCCTTTCGTCACGAGCACGTCATCAAGCCGACATAGATTGTGATCTTTCCGCCGCCCGCCCTTACAGGTGGGCGGCAAACAAGAACAACGAACGGGTGAGAGATTGATGATCAAGCGACAGCAATGGGCTGCAGTGGCCTGTAGCCTGGCGCCGCGGCGCTGGGCGGCCTGACGGTGTTCAACGAGACGGAGTTCACGGCGCTTTCGCAGCCGGTGGGCAGCGCCAAGCCCGGCAAGCTGCCGTATGCGGTGGGATACAAGGCGACGCTGGCCCAGTAAGCTGGCCTGGCTGCCTCGCCGTGCGGGTGGATCGCACGGCGAGGCGCCGGCCACGCCTTATTCAGGCTGGATATTGGCGGCCTTGATGATGCGGCCCCACTTGGCCGATTCCTGCGCCTGGAACTTGGCCAGCTCGGCCGGCGTGCTGGTAAACACTTCGGTGCCGGTGGACTGGTAGAAGTTTGCCGCGGTGTCGCTCCTGGCCGCCTTCACCATCAGGGCGTTGAGCTTGTCCACCACCGGCTGCGGCGTCTTGGCCGGGGCGTAGGCGGCGAACCAATAGCTCATCTCATAGCCCTTGACGCCGGCCTCGTCGATGGTCGGCACGTTGGGCGCCAGTGGCGAGCGCGTCTTGCCCGACACACCCAGCGCCTTGAGCTTGCCGCTCTTGACCTGGGGCAGGCCAGTGGCGGTATCGGTGATCATCATCTGGATCTGGTTGCCCAGCAGGTCGGTGACGGCCAGCGGGTTGCTCTTGTAGGGCACGTGCAGCAACTGCACATGCGCCATCTGCTGGAACAGCTCACCGGCGATGCGCGAGGACGAGCTGCCGCTGCCGAAGCTGAGCTTGCCCGGCTCCTTCTTGGCCAGCGCGATAAATTCCCCCACATTGTTGACCGGCAACTGCGGGTTGACCACCATGATCTGGCCGCCACGGCCCAGCGCGGTCACCGGAACGTAGTCCTTGACCGGATCGTAAGGCAGCTTCTTGAACAAATGCTCGTTGGCCGCATGCGTGGTGTTGGTGCTGATCAGCACGGTATAGCCATCGGGGCTGGCCTTGGCCACGTCGCTGGCGGCGATAAAGCCGTTGGCGCCGGGCTTGTTGTCGACCACCACCGTCACCTTGGCATCCACCGTAATGGCCTGGCCGATCGCGCGGGCGAGCTGGTCGGTGGCGCTGCCGGCAGCGAACGGCACCACGAAGCGAATCGGCTTGTCCGGGAACTCCGCGTGCGCCGGGCCGGCCAGCAGCGCGAGCGCGGCGGCGGCGATGCCGGTGACCACCTTCAGGCGGGAAGCGGGCTTGGTGTATGCGGACATCTTTGGTCTCCTGTTCGAATTTGGAATCGCTGTGGTTTGTCGTTGTGGCTTGTCGCTTTACTTCGGTGTTCTGCTTCGGCGTTCTGCTTCGGTGTTCTCGTTCAGCCGGCGTCGTCCAGCCGCGGGGGCAACGGGAGTTCCAGTTGCAGCAGCAGGAAGGACAGCGCCTTGCCGTGCGTATCGAGGTTGAGCGCATCGTTTACGCCACCGTCGAGCACGCCGTCGATGACGAAGTTCATCGCCTGCAGCGAGGGCACCAGGTAGCGCTTGACCGCCGCCGGCTGGCGGTAGCGGAACAGCGCCGCCACCGCGTCCTCGGTGACATGCGCGACAAGGTGATCGAAGTCGCGCGCGTCGTAGGCAATCACGCTGATGTTGGAGCGATCCCCCTTGTCGCCCGTGCGTCCGTGCGCAAGCTGGTAGAGCGCGATGGTGGCGGGGGTAGTGGTGGGGATAGTGGTAGCGTTCATGGCAGCAGGGTGTGGCTTGCGGTGACGGCGCTGCGCGGCACCAGGCAGGACATGGCGTTCAGCCGCGCGCGCAACGCGGTGCGCACGCCGCCGCCGCCGGCGGGGCCGCAGGTGTACAGCGCGTTGACTTCACGCAGCAGCGCTTCGGCCACGGGCTTGTCCTCATGCGCCAGCGCGGCGCGCAGGCGCACATCCCGCGCCTGTGCCTCGCCGGGTTGTGTCTGTTGCAGCAGGCGGCCGCCATCGTCGGCAAATACGCTCAGCACGCCAATCAGGTCGAAGCGGATCGGCACCGCATGGCCGAGCAGATGCATGCGCTTGCGCACGATCTGGGCGGCCAGGCGCGCGCGCGCCGCGGCATTGGGGCCGGCGTAGGAGATCTCGCCTTCGGCGATCCAGCCGCCTTCGTAGAACAGGTTGGCCTTGAGCTGCTCGGGCCGCTCGCGGCCGCGCACATTGCGCACCGCCACGCGGTCCGGGCCGATCTGCTCGACCGTGGCCGCGCTGATGTCGGCGATAACGTCGGGCGTGAGATAGGCGGCGGGGTCGTGCACTTCGTAGAGGAGCTGTTCCTTGACCGTGCGCAGGTCCACGCAGCCGCCCGTATCCGCCGCCTTGCCCACTTCGATATTGCCGTCTTCGTCCAGGCACACGATGGGATAGCCAACGGCGTGCACATCCGGCACGTCCTTCATGCCGGGATCTGCGAAATAGCCGCCGGTGACCTGCGCCCCGCATTCCAGCAAATGCCCGGCCATGGTGGCGCGCGCCAGCCGGTCCCAGTCCTGCCACGACCAGCCGAAGTGCGCCATGGCCGGGCCGACCGCCAGCGCGGGATCCGCCACGCGGCCACAGACTACTACCTGCGCGCCGGCGCTCAGGGCGTCGGCAATGCCCTGCGCGCCAATATAGGCGTTGGCACAGACAAAGCGCGCCTCCGGAAAGCCCGTGCCGACGATCTGCCGGAGCACGGCGCGGCCGGCATCGTGCGAGAGATCGTCGCCCTCCACCACCGCCAGCCGTGGCGGCGCCAGGCCCAGCTCCGCCGCCAGCGCACGCACGCGTTGCGCCGCAGCATGGGGATTGGCCGCGCCAAAATTGCCGACGATGGGAATGCCGTTGGCCAGGCAAAGTCCCAGCACCGGCGCCAGCAACGCGTCGAGCAGGGGCTCGTAGCCGTGGGCGGGATTGTTGCGGCGCGCTAGCTGGGCCAGCGCCAGCGTGCGTTCGGCCAGCGTCTCGAACATCAGCACGGCCGGCCCGCCCGCTGCGATCAGCGTGCGCACCACGGGCAGGGCGGCGTCGGTGCGGTCGCCGGAGAAGCCGGCGCCGGAGCCGATCAGCAAAGGGGCGGTCATAGGATGAAAGCCTGGTGAGAACCGGGTGAAGAAGGGCATGCCGCGCGCGGGAATGCGGCAGATGGAGCCATTCTAGACGCGACGCCGTCAACCAAAAAGCGGATAATTTGGATTAATCTATCGGTTTTCCAGATGAAATCAAAGCCACTGGCCACCGCGTTTCGCGGTCCGCCAAACGCGGATCTTACCTGCCCGGGCGCCTGCCAATGAACCTCTCCGTCAAACACCTGCGCGCCTTCGTGGCCCTGGTCACGCACCGCAACTTCACCCGCGCGGCGCAGGCCTGCCACCTGTCGCAATCCGCCTTCAGTGCGCTGATCCAGACGCTGGAGGAGCAGGCCGGCACTCGGCTGTTCGAGCGCACCACGCGCCATGTGGAACTCAGCGTGGAAGGACGGCGTTTCGAAGAAGTGGCGGCACGGCTGCTGACCGATTTCGAGACGGCCTTCGCCGAACTGCGCGACCATGCGGAGCGGCGCAAAGGACGCGTGTCGATCGCCGCGCTGCCCTCCCTGGCGGCAGGCGACCTGCCGCCGATCCTGGCCGCCTTCCACCAGCGCTATCCCGGCATCGCCATCGAACTGTTCGACCTGCTGGCGGACGGCTGCATCGACCTGGTAAGGCGCGGCCGCGCGGATTTTGCGCTGGCGCCCGCCCCCGCGCAGGACAGCGACCTGCGCATCGAGCCCCTGGTAACGGACACCTTCCACCTGGTCTGCCCCGCGGACCATCCGCTGGCCCGCCGCCGCCGTGTGACGCCGCAAGCGCTGGCAGGCCTGCCCTTCATCCAGCTCTCCCGGACCAGCAGCGTGCGCCAGCACCTGGATGCCGCGCTGCATCCGCTCAAGCTCAATGGGGTCATGGAAGTGGAACACCTGGCCACCGTGGCCGCGCTGGTAGCCGCCGGGCTTGGCGTGACCGTGGTGCCGGCGCTGGCGCTATTCCAGTTCCAGCAAGAAAGCCTGGCGATCCGGCCAATGCAGTTGCCTTCGCTGGTGCGTGATATCTGCCTGGTGCGGCTGAAGGAGAGGGGAGACTCGACGGCGGCAGCCGCGATGATTGAAGCGCTGCAAGCGCATTTCAAGAAGGGGAAGGCAGCGTGATCAGGAGACGCTTCCAAACCCACCAAAACCAGCAAAACCAGCAAAACCAGCAAAACCAGCAAAAGCGGTAGCGCCAGCCCAACGATTCGGCGTGGCCGTGATTTCCGCCCCCAGGCGGCAATCACCCGCCCGCGATGCGCAGCGAGCCGTCAAGGTTTTCATCTCCCGTTATGGGGCGCCTCGTCGGCAGGCAAAAAGAGCGGAAAAGAGGGGGCCATGTCTG
>NZ_BAAILO010000448.1:0-3577 GCF_054589115.1 Cupriavidus sp. 8B
CCCGGATTATTCCGCATACGGATCTCCGGGGCCTGCAATCCCCGGAGAATACGCGGCATGGGGGCGGCGCCAATACGGAATAATCAGAGGGTCTTCAAGAAAGCCAGCAGGCGATCATTGGGACGGAAACGCGGTGCTCGCACATCGGTGGTCGCGGCCTTCGCCAGCGCCTGTTCTTTTAGTTGCATATCCGCCTGGAAATAAATGGCAGTAGTTTCCACCGATTCGTGACCGAGCCAGAGGGCGATCACGACGCGATCTGCGCCATGGTGCAGCAAATTCATCGCCAGCGAATGTCTCAAACTGTGCGGCGTTATTTTCTTACCGATGAGTGAGGGGCAGTGAAGGCGCGCTACCGCGAGATGCTTGTCCAGCAGATATTGCAGACTGTCATGGCTTAACGCCGTACCACGCAGCGATTGAAAGATCGGGTTGGCCGGTGGGTAGTGGCATTCGCGCAGCCAACTGCGCAGCACCGCCACCGTATTTTTGCGCAGCGGCGTACAGCGCTCCTTTCGGCCCTTCCCCATACAGCGTACATACGCACCGGTGCCCAGTACAAAGTCTTGACCGCGCAGGCCGAGGAGTTCCGATGCGCGCAGCCCTGTTCGCAAGGCCAGTAGTAGCAGGGCTCTATCCCGCCGCCCGAGCCACGTCGTGAGGTCAGGCGCGGCGAGTAGCGCGTCCGCTTCATCCGGCGTCAGGTAAGCAATTGGTCGGCGCACATAGCGTTTGCTCGGCATCGCGAGAACGCATTGCGCCACGGCGCTGTACTCCGGCGCGTGCAGGGCGACATAGCGGAAGAAGGAATGAATGGCGGCCAGGCGCACATTACGGCTGCGGGCACTGTTGTCACGGTCCTGCTCGAGATGATCGAGGAACATACCGATGAATGCTGCATTCAAGTCGGGCACCGCCAGCGCTGAGGGTGATTTGCGCAGGCGCTGCTGCGCAAACTGCAGGAGCAAGCGAAAGGTATCGCGGTAACTTGCGACGGTGTGTGAACTGACCTGTCGCTGACGCAGGAGTCGATTCAGGAAGAACGACTCCAGAAGCGACGAGAAAGTGCTGACACTTTGAGTTGTGTTCATGACCGCATTCCTCCCTCGGAGCGTGCTACCCGGCGCATTACGTAGTGCATTAACTGCGGCGTCGCGGTGAGATACCAGTAGGTATCGGTAATGTGGGCATGTCCGAGATAGGTGGAAAGTTCCGGCAGATGCCGTTCGACATCGACGCCGCGGCGATGCCACCCGGTCAGTGTGTTGATGGCCAGCCGATGCCGAAAGTCCAGCAGACGAGGTCCGCGTGAATCATCCGGGCCGCGCAGGCCGAGTTGGCGAGACAATTTGACGAAAGTCCACCGTACTGCCCATTCCGTCAGGCGAGTGCCACGCTCAGAGAGGAAGAAGCTCGCACTATCAGGGTATCGACACAAACGATCCCGGCGCTTTGCATAGCGTTGCAACGCAGATTGCGTGGTGGGATGCACCGGCACATAGCGCGACTTACCGAATTTGCTATCGCGAATCGTCAGCACGCCATTGACGAGATCGACATCATCGCGATCCAGATGCAAGGCTTCATTGGTCCGCAGACCGGTTGCAACATATAAGCCGAATAGCGTGGCATATGTATGCGGTCGCAGACCGGTCGCCGATGGTAGCTGCCGTGCCAGCTCAAGCAAGTGGTCGATGTCTTCGTCGCGATAAATGTAGGGTTCCGGACGTTGTAACTGATACGGCAGCAAGTCCGGTGATGGCACGAGAGTGCGTGGATCGCTCGCGCTGCAGTATTGCGCAAACCGACGCACCATGCCTAAGCGGTTCGCCCATTGCGCCGGCTGCACATCGGCAGGTTGGGTCGCCCACGCCAGAGCGAGATCGGTGGTGATGTACGTGGCGCCCGCGGCGTCGGCGAAGTCGACGAAACGTTGCAGCAAGCGTCCGGGCAACCGCAACTTGACGCCGAGGGCACGACGCAGCGCCAGATACTGATCGAGGGAAACCTGTAACGACGGAGTGACGGGTGATTTGCTCATGATGCACTCCCCGGCCACGGCGGGGCGATGCGCCGTAGCGCAGCGATATCCACCTTGGCGTAAATCTGCGTCGTCGTCGGTTGCTGATGCCGGAGCAATTGACCAATCTCATCGAGGGAGGCGCCCCGACGCAGCAGTTCGGTGGCCAGCGAATGCCGCAGCAAATGCGCCCCTTTGAACTCGGGGTTCAAGCCGGCGCGTTGCAGTGCGCGGCGCACGACATCGCAAACGGCAACAGGGCTGGCAAAGCCACGCTGCGGAGCTCTCGAGCGGATAAACACGCGACGCGTCGAGCACATGGGACGAACGTGACGCAGATAGTGCGCCAAGGCGACGCCGACGTCCCTGGGCAGTGGCAATCGTGCCAGTCGTTGGCCCTTGCCGCGCACGAGAATCTCGCCGGCCTCCCAGTCCAGATCCTCCAAATTCATCTCGACCACTTCTCCGGCACGCAACCCCAGCCGCGCCAGGAGCAGCAAGATCGCATAATCCCGTTGGCCTGCCAGTGTGTCGCGATCGCAGGACTCGAGCAGTCGCTCCACTTGTTCGGGTGGCAGCGACTTGGGCAGGCGCGATAAGCGCCAGTGCGCAACGCCCGGCACGGCGGCGGCCAGATCCGTGTTGATAGCTCCGCGTTGGAGTAGAAAACGCAGGAACGAGCGCAGCGCCGTGACGGTCAGTTTGGCGTAAGTACGGCTGACCCGCTGGACTTGACCAAGGATGAAGTGATGGAGATCTTGCGGGCACAATTGCGCAACACGTGGCGCGTTGCAGGGGAACCGCTCAGTCAAAAAACGTCGCACGATAAGCAGATAGTTGATCAACGTCGACGGCGAGAGGCCGCGTTCCGACCTGAGGAATAGCTCAAAATCTCGCGTTAGCTTGCCCACCGCGCTCCGATCGATCGGTGGTGACACTGCCCGAGCGCAGCCGATGTCGCGTAAGAACGTGAGCAGTTGTTGCGTCGTCGCGACGTCTCCGCGTTGCGCGACACCGCGACGGCGGCGACCCACGTGAAATTGCCGGAGCCCCTGGTCATCCAGCTTTGCCAATGGAACCTTGTGCCGCTTGAGCCAGAGACTGAGTTCCGCCACCAGCTTACATTTGACGTGAACAGTCGTCGCGGCGTAACCCTCGCTGGCGAGGAACGTTGCAAATCTATCGAGGTGGGATGTCAGCGGGCCACCACCGGAGCAACCGGGGAGTGCCGTGACGGCACCGTTGCGAGTGATCTTCATCGTGAGTCTCCCTGAATCGGGGGGGAAATCCCCAGGAAGACGACACTCCAATAACGTCGAAAACTCAAGCGCCCACCGTAGCGCAGATCACTTACGCAAAATCTGTATTGATTCACCGTCCCGTAAAAACGCTGGCGAAGGCCGCGACCACCGATGTCCGAGCACCGCGCTTCCGTCCCGATGATCGCCTGCTGGCCTTCTCGAAGACCCTCTGATTATTCCGTATTGGCGCCGCCCCCATGCCGCGTATTCTCCGGGGATTGCAGGCCCCGGAGATCCGTATGCGGAATAATCCGGG
>NZ_BAAILO010000449.1:0-344 GCF_054589115.1 Cupriavidus sp. 8B
CTTTATCGCTACTCATGTCAGCATTCGCACTTCTGATACCTCCAGCATCCTTTACAAGACACCTTCACAGGCTTACAGAACGCTCTCCTACCATGCGTGCACTCCTTTAAATCCACTCCACTTGCTACCCAACGATCACTGTTGGGCGCTTTGTCGATGCAAAGCATCGACAAGCCCTCAACGACCATTGTTGGGGCGCTTTGTCGATGCTGCGCATCGACAAGCAAGGTGCACTTAAAGGAATGCACGCATCCGCAGCTTCGGTGACTGGCTTAGCCCCGTTACATCTTCCGCGCAGGACGACTCGATCAGTGAGCTATTACGCTTTCTTTAAAGGATGGCTG
>NZ_BAAILO010000450.1:0-260 GCF_054589115.1 Cupriavidus sp. 8B
GTGTTGCGCTTCGTGCGCTGGTACAACGACGAGCACCGACACAGCGGCCTGAAATACGTCACGCCAAGCCAGCGGCATCAGGGCAAAGCTACCGCATTGTTGGCGCAGAGAACGGCGCTGTATGAAGCGGCGCGCGCCCGGAATCCGCAGCGTTGGACCGCGGGCATCCGCAACTGGGAACTCCCAGATGCGGTGTACCTGAACCCGGAGCGAGCGCAGCAAAACGCAGAGAATTACAAGCAAGCAGCGTAACGGCTGAG
>NZ_BAAILO010000451.1:0-247 GCF_054589115.1 Cupriavidus sp. 8B
CCCTGCCCGCCACCCCGATCGAGCGCTTGCGCCTGCCCGCCGAACTGAGCGGTACCGCCGGCAGCAACCGGGCGCGCGGCGGCACCCCGCAGATCTCAGCCGCCGACGATCTGGCGGCGGTGACAGCCTGGCTGGCCCGCTACGCCGACACCCCCGCCACCCTGCAGACCTATCGGCGCGAGGTGGAGCGGCTGCTGCTGTGGGCCGTGATGCAGCACGGCAAGCCGCTGTCGTCGCTCACCCATGA
>NZ_BAAILO010000452.1:0-1043 GCF_054589115.1 Cupriavidus sp. 8B
TCGTCGTAGTGGTGCCCGTCGCTGAAGCCCTTGACCGAAGCCACGATCAGCTTCGGGTTGAGTTCCTTGAGGCGCTCCCAGGAGAAACCCATCCGGTCTAGCGCGCCCGGGCCGAAGTTCTCCACCAGCACGTCGGATTCCCGCACCAGCTTTTCCAGCACTTCCTTGCCTTCGGGTTTCTTGGTGTCCAGGGTCAGCGACTTCTTATTGCTGTTGAGCATCGTGAAATACAGCGCGTCGACATCCGGGATGTCACGCAACTGGCTGCGCGTCACATCGCCCGAACCGGGACGTTCGACCTTGATCACGTCGGCGCCGAACCAGGCCAGCAGTTGCGTGCAAGCGGGACCGGCTTGCACGTGCGTAAAGTCGATGATTCTGATCCCTTCGAGTGGCATGCTCATGATCGGTGACTCCTGAATAGCTATCGTTGGTTATGCGCTGATGCAGAAATGTTCGCTGCGCCCCGTTCCGGGCACCACGCCTTACTTGTACATGGTCTGTGCCATCGTCCCCGGCGCGTAGACCGAGGGATCGACCCAGATGTTGATGACCGCGCTCTTGCGCGTCTTTTGCACCGACTCGCGGGCGCGCTGCAGTGCGCCGGCGATCTTCGCCGGGTCGCGGACTTCCTCGCCATAGCCGCCAAGCATCTCGGCGAACTTGCCGAACGGCACGTCGCTGAGCAGGTTGCCGACGTTGCCGCGTTCGTCACCGTACTTGGCAAGCTGGCCGTAGCGAATCTGGTTCATCGCCGAGTTGTTGCCGATGACCGCGATGTACGGGACGTTGAAACGGTTGGCGGACTCCATGTCAAACGCCGTCATGCTGAAAGCGCCGTCGCCGTAGTAGCACAACACTTCCTTTTCAGGATTGGCGAGCCCGGCCGCGATCGCAAAACCGGTACCGACGCCGAGCGAACCCAGCGCTCCCGGGTCCATCCATTGGCCCGGACGACGCGGTCGCACTGCCTGCGCCGAGATCGTCACCACGTCGCCGCCGTCGCCGATATAGATGGTGTCGTCGGCGAGGAATTCGTTGAT
>NZ_BAAILO010000453.1:0-288 GCF_054589115.1 Cupriavidus sp. 8B
GATGGCCCGATCCAGACGTTCACCTCGGGTAGCGGCGCGAATCAGCAGTCCGTCCAGGTGCCGAAGACGATCGCCAAGGGCATCCCGGCGCAGGACTTGATCGTGCGCAACGGCCAGACGGTGATCGTGACGGCGTTCGACCAGACCGATACGCAGATGACGCACCGCACGCTCGGGGATTTGCTCCCGACGATCGCTGGCGGTTCCCTGACTGCCACGAAGTCCCGCACCTTCACGTTGGTACTGGCCACGGTGATGATCGAAGATCAGGGCGAGGCCGCGGCGCAA
>NZ_BAAILO010000454.1:0-666 GCF_054589115.1 Cupriavidus sp. 8B
CAACCCGCGGAGTGGGCCAGGCGGCTTTGCTTCGTGCGCGGCTTTGCCCGTCACTGCAGCGCTATCGATAGTCGCACGGAAGTTCCGCCCGTTGGCTTATTGCCGCACCGATCTACTCGAGCCAGACCCTATTTATACACGGATGAGGAAGTGCGGAGCTTGCTGGACGCGGCACTGAGATTGCCAGTAGCTTGGCCGTCGACGCCGCTGCGGCCCTGGGTGTTCCATTGCCTAATCGGCTTGCTCAGCGTCACGGGCCTGCGCATCTCCGAGGCGCTGAACCTGGAGCTGGATGATGTGGACCTCGAAAACGCCGTCCTGACGATTCGCGGTGCCAAGCTCGGCCGATCACGCCTGGTGCCTATTCATCCGACCACCTGTACCGTCCTGGCTGAATACCTCAGGCGCCGCGCGCAGTTCTTCGCTCGCCCGGTCTCGTCCTATGTGTTCGTCACGCGCCGCGGCACCCGGCTCGACATCGGTCACGTTCATCGGACGTTTTACGCGCTGTCGCGGCAAACGGGCCTGCGCACCGAAGGCGCAAGCAAGGGACCGCGGTTGCACGACTTCCGGCATTATTCCGAGTCCCGGATTATTCCGCATACGGATCTCCGGGGCCTGCAATCCCCGGAGAATACGCGGCATGGGGGCGGCGCCAATACGGAA
>NZ_BAAILO010000455.1:0-1013 GCF_054589115.1 Cupriavidus sp. 8B
ACGGTGGACGAGCTCCCCATCTTCATCAAGACGCTCTACGACGAGTTGGACATGGCGCCGTCGCTGCGGCATGGGATCTGCCCGGTGCTGGTTGAAGCTGCGAGTGGGCCGGGCGTTCGCGGGAAATTCGCTCTGGTGGTCTCGCGGGAGATGGCCACGTCGGACGAGGCGGAGGAGATCATGCGGCAGGCTCGCTTGCTCTTTGACCAGGCGGCGCCTGCCACGCACGTTGCGGCCACGCAAGTCATGGTCGCCCTTTCCCGTGGCGGGGTGGATCCGCGCGGTGGGGTTGAGACTGACTACATCATCGGCCGCCGGCGCCCGGCCAGCGCGCTTTGGAACAACTTCGAGGCTGCGGCGCGCTTCGCGTTGCGAGAGAAGGCCTCGGATATCCACTGGGAGGTGGAAGATCAGGGGACGCATTCCCAGATCCGATTCGCCATCGACGGCTATCTCGTTGCCCCGGCGGAATTCCGGATGGAAACGGGTGTGATGCTCGATACGCTGTCGCATATCTGGCAGAAGGGCAAAGGGGGATCGCAGGGCGTGTTCAGCCGGGTCCTGCCGCAGCAGACCAGCATTCGCACACGCATTGACGGGGAGGCACTGGTGTTCCGCTGGGCATCGATGCAGAGCGCCACGGGCCATGTGACAGTCATGCGGATGCACCGCGAAGAAGCGCAATCCCTGGAAGTGGACTTCGTCAACGACCTCGGATACTTCGAGCAGCAGGCGCAGCTGCTCGACCGAAACACGATGCACCTCGGTGGCGGCACTGTTCTCGTTGGCGTCGTTGGCTCGGGCAAGACCACCACGGCCCACGCGATCATGCAGCGACAGCCTGGGTGGATGAACAAGATGGCGATCGAGGATCCGGTGGAACTGCTTGCCAACGGCACGCACCACTTCTCCGTGTCGCGCACGCTCGACGGTGCGAATCGGGATGAAGATCCTTTTATCGCAGCCAAGCGCCAGATCAAGCGGATGAACCCGCATTTTGTGATGGTGGGCGA
>NZ_BAAILO010000456.1:0-206 GCF_054589115.1 Cupriavidus sp. 8B
GCCGTCGCGATAGGACTCGCGCAGCAGGACGGCGGGGGGCGAGTTGCGGTTGGGGACGTGTTCGATATACATGAACACTTATTCAAGCACAAAGCTGCTGAAACGCAATCGATAAATGCTAATTTACATGGCTACATAATAGTCTCAAAAAATGGCCGACACCCAGCGCCGATGCGGGTTCCGGCTATTCGAGAAGCCAAAGCTCG
>NZ_BAAILO010000457.1:0-689 GCF_054589115.1 Cupriavidus sp. 8B
TATCGAACAGATTCGAGCCCTAATGGCACAGCACGAGTTGACTGCCGACGACATCGCTCCAAAGCGTCGCCGTGGCCGTCCCGCAGCAGACGCGGTAGCTAAGGCGCCGGCAAAACCCAAGACAGCCCTGCCGCCAAAGTATCAAGACCCCAAGACGGGGGCAACTTGGACTGGCCGTGGCCGTGCACCGGCTTGGCTCGGTAAGAATCGCGACAAGTTCTTGATTCAGGAAGCGTGATCGCAGGGCGGCCCAACGACCGTCGTTTTGCCGCGGTTATCGGTAGATAGCCGCGCCGCTTGAGCCCCGAGCTTCGGTTGGGGGCAAGCGGCGCAGCTTTCCCTCTTGAAGGCTGAAGCTACGTCCTCCAATTAGACCTGCGTACCCAATTCTCGACCAAGGCCGGCGCCCGGCATGAGCAGGTGATGTTTAATGGGGCCGCTTCCGCGAGCACGAGCGTGTGCTAGATCGGCCCGGAAACGTACACTTAGCTTCCGCGAATGCGGCCATCAAGGCTGTGCGGCAGACGCAGTCCCTGGGAAGTTTTTAGTTTCATGACCATGAAACTACGCTGTTTGCCATCTTGCGATCAACAGCCTCGAAGAGGGGCATCGATACCAAGGAGTCCGGGGAGCCAATTATCCTGAGCGGGAGCATAAATGCGGCGTCAAGATGGCGCCGTCTCCTAATG
>NZ_BAAILO010000458.1:0-727 GCF_054589115.1 Cupriavidus sp. 8B
TATTCGCGTCCGCAGGGTCGCCAGCCTGCAGGGCGGTCATGGCCTTTTTGAAGCCGCTGAGGAATTCCTCGCCGCGCTGCTTGCCGACAACGATGATGCGTTTCGAGCCAACGCAAACCTGTCCGCAATTCAGCGTCCGTCCGATTAACGCGGTATCGATGGCCCATTCGAGTGGAGCATCCTCCAGGACGATCATGGCATCGTTGCCACCGAGTTCGAGTACGACTTTTTTCAGATTGCGCCCGGCCCGCTCAGCAACAGCGGCGCCGGCTCTTTCACTGCCCGTGAGGGTTACTCCGCGCACGCGTGGATCGTCGATGATCCTCCCGACCTGGTCAATCGACGCGAAGACGCTGGTGTAGACCCCCGCGGGCGCACCCGCTTCTTCAAACAGTCGAGCAAACGCCAGTGCACATTGCGGCACGTTTTCGGCATGCTTCAAGATGAGTACATTGCCAACCATGAGCTGCGGAGCGGCAACGCGGGCGATCTGGTAGTACGGGTAATTCCACGGTTCGACACCCAGCAGGATTCCAACCGGATAAACATGGACTTTGGCGCCGGACACCTCCGGCACTTGTTGCGGCTCAAGGAACTCGTGTGCGCGCTGCGCGTAGTAGTCGAGGATATTTGCTGATAACTTCACTTCGGCGCGTGCTTCGGCGATCCTCTTTCCCATCTCCAGCGTGATAATCTGCGCATATTCTTCCGCCTTGTCTCGCAGGAT
>NZ_BAAILO010000459.1:0-632 GCF_054589115.1 Cupriavidus sp. 8B
TCCTTGAGCTCGGCCTTGGACGCGACCGGCCAAAGGGTCTGCAGCTGGGAGCCGAAGTGAACACGCAAGTCCATCGCCGTCGGCAGCTTCTCCAGCACTGTGGCGAGAGGCGTCCGGGCTCCCATCGGCACTTGGGCGGGCACCGCGGCTTTGGTGTCGCCGGCCAGGAAGGTCGGCGCACCGAAGTGGTCCGGCAGCGCGGCCAGGAACGTCTGGTTGGTCAGCCCCTTGGCGCCCTGCTGGATCTCATAGGTCAACAGGCATGTCGTCTCCGGCGTGGCAACGTTATTACAGCCGATGGTCGCGAGCGCCCAGCCCCCGATCTGCAACGGCACCGCATCGGTAAACCAGCGATACCACGCCGCCATCGCGGTGCCCACCGGCGCGACCGGCATTGCCGCTCGCTGGGCCAGGTCCTCGGCATAGCGTTCCGCGGGCGTCTTCTGCGGTGGCGGCGGGTGCAGGCGGCGCTGATAGGCGTCGTACTCCGCCTTGCCGTACTTCCAGCCGACAGCACCCACCAGTGCAAGGGTCGCGAGCAAAAGCAACCGCTTGCGCTGGGAAGATGCACCGGGCTTCTTCAGCAGTGCTCCCGCGCCGGCTTGCGCGGCCAACGCTTCCAGCGCAAAAGG
>NZ_BAAILO010000460.1:0-48752 GCF_054589115.1 Cupriavidus sp. 8B
CCTACTTTCTTGGCGAGACAAGAAAGTAGGTCGCCTCCCCGCAGGGGAGGTGAAACTGCCTTTGACTTTGACGTTAAGCAGTTGCAGTTGCAGTTGCAGTTGCAGTTGCAGTTGCAGTTGCAGTTGCAGTTGCAGTTGCAGTTGCAGTTGCCCCAAGTTACCGCAGCTGCCCCAAGTTACCGCAAAATCACACCCCTCCGTAGTAACCCTAGCCCCATCTCCTCCCTTCCTCCCACTGACAGGCTTTCGACAGCGTTTGATATCAAACTGAAAGCCATTTGACAGCGTAATGACAGCCCCTCCGGCGCAAACTTGCCGCCGTCATCAGCACACCCCCAAGCGCAAGCCCAGCCAAGGCCATCCCCTTCAAAAAAGGGGAAAACCGCCCCTCTGGCGCCCGATCAAAATCAAGCCACCGGAACCAACCGGCGGCGTCTGCGAGAGACAGCAACATGTCAAACTCCCCCTCCCAGCAACACGGGTTCCGCACCGTGTTCCGCGTTGTCAGCGGCAACTTCCTGGAAATGTACGACTTCATGGTGTACGGCTTCTACGCCGCCGCCATCGCCAAGACGTTTTTCCCCAGCGGCAACGAGTTCGCCTCGCTGATGCTCTCGCTCGCGACCTTCGGCGCAGGCTTCCTGATGCGTCCGCTCGGCGCCATCATCCTGGGCGCGTATATCGATCACCACGGGCGCCGCAAGGGCCTGATCATGACGCTGGTCCTGATGGCGCTCGGCACCCTGCTGATCGCCTGCGTGCCGGGCTATGCGTCGATCGGCGTGGCCGCGCCGTTGCTGGTGCTGGCGGGCCGGCTGCTGCAGGGCTTCTCCGCAGGCGTTGAGCTGGGCGGCGTGTCGGTCTACCTGTCGGAAATCGCCAAGCCTGGCAAGAAAGGCTTCTACGTGGCCTGGCAATCGGCCAGCCAGCAGGTAGCGGTGATCTTTGCCGGCCTGCTCGGCGTGGTGCTGCACTCCATGCTGTCGCCCGAGGAAATGGGCGAATGGGGCTGGCGCATTCCGTTCCTGATCGGCTGCCTGATCGTGCCGTTCCTCTTCCTGATCCGCCGCTCGCTGGAAGAAACCGAAGAGTTCAAGACCCGCAAGCATCGCCCCAGCATCAACGAGATCTATCGCTCGATGCTGGAGAACTGGCGCATCATCGTGGCCGGCTGCATGATGGTTGTGATGACCACGGTGTCGTTCTACATGATCACCGCATACACCCCGACCTTCGGCAAGACCGTGCTCAAGCTCGATGACGTGGACAACCTGATCGTCACCATGTGCGTGGGGCTGTCCAACTTCATCTGGCTGCCGCTGATGGGCGCCTTGTCGGACCGCGTGGGCCGCAAGCCGCTGCTGGTGATCTTCACCATCCTCACCCTGCTCACGGCCTATCCGGCGGTGTCCTGGCTGGTGGCGGAGCCGTCGTTCGGCCGCCTGCTGATGGTCGAGCTGTGGCTGTCCTTCCTGTATGGCAGCTACAACGGCGCGATGGTGGTGACCCTGACCGAAGTGATGCCGCCCGCGGTGCGCACGGCCGGCTTTTCGCTGGCCTATAGCCTGGCCACGGCCTTGTTCGGCGGCTTCACGCCGGCCATCTCGACCTACCTGATCCACAGCACCGGCAACAAGGCCGCGCCTGGCCTGTGGTTGATGTTTGCCGCTGCGTGCGGACTGATCGCCACGCTGGTGATTTTCCGTGGCGGACGGCAGCATGCCTACGTCGAGCCCGCGGCCAAGGCGGCCTGAGGATCACAACGCGGTGCACAAGGCCGGTTCACGAGGGCGGCCCTGCTGGGGTAGACTCGCTGTTCCGGCAGGCGGCTGCGAACACCGCGGCTGACATCGCGCCGCAATATGCCGGCGCCACCATCTGCGGCTGGCGCCCGCGCCTGCCGGATGCGCGGCTCCCCGCGCTTGGCTATCGGGCTCTTTGAGAATATCAATTAGCCCCGCCACACGGGGATGACGCATAATCCATGTTCGTTGCGCGGCAGCCTGGCCTTACCCGTTGGTGATAGCCCGGCTTGCAGCGCGAGCGTCTCTCTTCAACCGTATCCAGGAGCAGTTTATGAAGACCGTTGGTGACAAGATCGAAGCCTTCCACGTCGTCGGTGTCAAGCCGGGTTTCAACAACCATGAAGAGAACGGCCAGTCGGCCTTTGAAGACATCACCGAGAAGTCGTTCGAGGGCAAGTGGAAGATCATTTACTTCTACCCGAAGGACTTCACCTTCGTGTGCCCGACTGAAATCGTTGCCTTCGCCAAGCTCAACGGCGACTTCGCCGACCGCGACGCGATCGTGCTGGGCGGCTCGACCGATAACGAATTCGTGAAGCTGGCATGGCGCCGTGAGCACAAGGACCTGAACAAGCTGGACCAATGGCAATTCGCCGACGTGACCGGCTCGCTGATCGACCAGCTCGGCGTGCGTGACCACGCTGCCGGCGTCGCTCTGCGCGCTACCTTCGTCGTCGATCCGGACAATACCATCCAGCACGTGTCGGTCAATAACCTGAACGTCGGCCGTAACCCGGACGAAGTGCTGCGTATCCTCGACGGCCTGCAAACCGACGAGCTGTGCCCGTGCAACCGCGCTGTTGGCGGTGCCACGCTGTAAGCTGTCAAGCAGCCGGCAGTTTGTGACGATCTGCGCGCCGGGCTTCGGCCCGCGCCTCAAAACCCGCCATGGCGGGTTTTTTGAGACCCCACCGATAGGAGATTTGTATGGAATTCCTCAGCACGATTAAAGGCCTTATTCCTGACTACGCCAAGGATATCCGCCTGAACCTTGACGGCACCATCGCCCGCTCCTCGCTCGAGGGCAACGATGCGGTGGCCGTGGCACTGGCCGCGGCGTTTGCCGCCAAGAGCCGCGTGATCATCGACGCGATCCGCAACGCGGGCGTGCTGTCGCCCGAGGAAACCAATGCGGTACTCACCGCGTCCGCGCTGATGGGCATGAACAACGTCTGGTACCCGTTCGTGGAAATGGCCGACGACCCGGATCTCGCGACGCAACCGGCGGGCCTGCGCATGAATGCGTACGCCACGCACGGCGGCGTGGACAAGCGCCGCTTCGAGATGTACGCGCTGGCCGCGTCCATCGTCGGCAAATGCCATTTCTGCATCAAGTCGCACTACGCGCTGCTCAAGAACGAGCAAGGCATGACGGCGCAGCAACTGCGCGACGTAGGCCGCATTGCCGCCGTGGTCGTGGCAGCCGCCAACGTCATTGCGGCGGAATAAGGTGAAATAAGGTCGCATCGAGGGCTTGCGGCCGGCACACGCCGGCCCGGCCCTGCATGGTGCAACCGGTACTTCCCCGAAAGCCCCGCGGCGCAACACCGGCGGGGCGTGCCCAGCATGTTGCGCACGTCGGCGCAAGTCTGTAGCTGAGGTGCCAAGTCGGTAATTCACTGACTGCATTTGTGCACCGAAGGGCCTACAATCCAGCAAGGTCACAGCCTTCGCCCCTCTGCCATGAGCACCCTTCCTTCGCATACCTCCCCCCGCTTTCACTACCGCCTCGCCACCGTGCAGGACTGGGGCGACATTGCCGCCGTGACCCAGCAGGCCTACGGGCAATATGAGCTGGAGATCATGGAGGACTGCCGGGAGTCCTTCCAGCAGGGCATGAAAGCCGTGCTGGCCGCGTCGACTTCGGAAATGGAATGGTGGGTGGCGGAAACCGATCACGGCATCAACGGCGCGGTGCTGTTCTGCCATCCGGGCACCACATTGCAGGCGCTGGACGGCAGCACCATCACGCTCGCCTTGCCGGAAGCCCGGCTGCTGGCGGTCAGCCCCCAGGCACGCGGCCTGGGGCTTGGCCGCACGCTGATGCAGGTCTGCGTCCAGCGCGCGCGCGATATCGGCGCCGGCGCGCTGCTGGTGCGCACCATGCCGGAAATGAAATCCGCCAACCAGCTCTGCCTGCAGATGGGTTTTGTCAAACGCACCGAAGCCGGTGCGCGCTCGGGCCCGATGGCCCGGTTGATCGACTATATCTACGCGCTCCCGACCGAGAACGCGGCCGGAACCGGAGCGGCCGCCACAAGCTGAGCGCCCGCTGCGCTCAACCCGGCCTCAATCAGGCCTCAACTCGGCCTCACCCCCGCATCAATCCTGCGGGGAGACGATCGTGCCACGCCAGATCAGCACCACGGCTTGCGCAACGATGCCTTCCTGACGTCCCTCGAAGCCCAGCTTCTCATTGGTCTTGGCCTTGACGTTGCAACTGGCGGCGGGCAAGCCCAGGTCTTCCGCCAGGTTCGCCACCATGGCGCCGATATGCGGCGCCAGCTTCGGCGCCTGCGCGATCACCGTTGCATCCACGTTGCTGATCTCATAGCCTGCCTCGCGCACGCGGCGTGCGGCCTCGCGCAACAGCACACGGCTGTCCACCCCGGCAAAGCGCGGATCCGTATCGGGGAAGTGGCGGCCGATATCGCCCAGGCCGGCCGCGCCGAACAGTGCATCGGTGATGGCGTGGAGCAGCGCGTCCGCATCGGAGTGGCCCAGCAGGCCGCGGTCATGGGGAATGTCCACGCCGCCCAGGATGAGCTTGCGGCCCGGCACCAGCGCGTGCACGTCGTAGCCTTGGCCGACGCGGATATCGAATGGGGTCATGGGAGCAATACTCCTTCAGGATCGGTAATGGGGAATGGATGGGGATAGATGCACGTTGGCATTCAGGGCTTGGCGGCAGGGCCCTCGCCCAGCAGCAGTTCGGCCAGCGCGAAGTCCTCGGGATAGGTCACCTTGAAATTGCGCAGCGAGCCGTTGACCAGGCGCGGATGCAGGCCCAGCCGCTCGATCGCGCTGGCCTCGTCGGTCACCACGGCGCCCGCCGCCAGCGCTTCCTGCAGCGCCTGGCGCAATACGCCCAAGCGGAACATCTGCGGCGTCTGCGCCTGCCACAAGCCCTCGCGCGAGACCGTGGCGCCGATACGCACCACGGCCGCCGGCTGCCCGCCGGGGGCCGCATCGGCGCGCTTGAGCGTATCGGGCACCGGCACCGCCAGGATGCCGCCGATAGCCGCGTTGGGGCCGTCTTCGTCTGCGCCGTCGCCCTCCACCGCGCGCACCAGCGCGTGGATCATGGCGGGCGTCAGGCCTGGGCGGGCCGCATCATGCACCAGCACCCAGTCGCGGTCCGTGGCGCCGAGTTGCGCCAGGTGATGCAGGCCAGCCAGCACCGAGGCATGGCGCGTATCGCCGCCCACGAAGGCGGTGTCGAAACGCAGGCCGGCAAACGCCGCCGCGCCGAAACGGGACTCCAGCGGCATATCGTCGGGCGCCAGCACCAGCGCGGTGGCGCTGATGGCATCGCAGGCGGCAAAAGCGGCGAGCGCGTACCAGATCATCGGCCGGCCGGCCACGGTCTGGTATTGCTTGGGCAGGCTGCCGCCGGCACGGCTGCCGGTACCGGCACAGGGAATCAAGGCAAATCGGCGAGCAGACACGGATAGCGTGAGGAGCAAGGTGAGCGCCATGCCAAGAGCACGGCGCAAGGCTTCAAGGCCCCCGCCATGGGCAGGGGAACGGGAAGCGCGGTATTGAAAACGCGGATTCGGAGCGCATTCTATAATACGGCCTTCGCTCGCGGACATGCGGGCGTCGATCAGCGCGAGCGCCCGCCGGGCGTCGCATGCTTCGCCCACACCCCGCCCGCAATGCCGGCGGGGTGTCGCTGTTGCATGGCCGCGCTCTTTTGCCCCGCAACGCCTGAAAGCCGTCAACAAGCCAGCCCGTACCCGATGCCTGAAGCCAACCGTCCCGCCCCCTTCGCCAACCTCCCCTTGGTCAAGGCCGGCCAGCGCTATACCGTGTCCGGCCTGCCGGGCTCCGCCGACGCCTTGGCGCTGGCCGCCTACGCCAGCCAGCACAGGGAGCGCGTGCCGATGCTGGCGGTGGTGTGCGCCAATGCGGTCGACGCGCAGCGGCTGGCCGAGGAAATCCCCTGGTTCGCGCCAAACCTGCGGGTGCGCCTGCTGCCCGACTGGGAAACCCTGCCCTACGACAGCTTCTCGCCGCACCAGGACCTGGTCTCGGAGCGGCTCGCCACGCTGCACGACATCCAGGGCGGCCAGTGCGACATCATGCTGGTGCCGGCGCAGACCGCGCTCTACCGGCTGGCGCCGCCCGCCTTCCTGGCGGCCTACACCTTCTTCTTCAAGCAGGGCGAGAAGCTGGACGAAGCCGCGCTCAAGGCGCAGTTCACGCTGGCCGGCTACGAGCATGTCAGCGCCGTGATGCGGCCAGGCGAGTACAGCGTGCGTGGCGGGCTGATCGACCTGTTCCCGATGGGCTCGCCGCTGCCGTACCGGATCGACCTGTTCGGCGAAGAGATCGAAACCATCCGCGCGTTCGATCCCGATACGCAGCGCAGCCTGTACCCCGTGAAGGAAGTGCGCTTGCTGCCGGGCCGCGAGTTCCCGCTCGACGAAGGCGCGCGCACCGCGTTTCGCGGCCGCTGGCGCGAACTGTTCGAAGGCGATCCGAGCAAATCGACGATCTACAAGGACATTGGCAATGGCGTGCCGTCGGCCGGCATCGAGTACTACCTGCCGCTGTTCTTTGAAAGCTCGGCAACCGTCTTCGATTACCTGCCCGCCAACAGCCAGCTTGCCTTTGACGGCGATGTGCCAGAGGCCATCCGCCGCTTCTGGGCCGACACCACGCAGCGCTACAACTTCATGCGCCATGACCGCGAGCGGCCGCTGCTGCCGCCGGCCGCGCTGTTCCTGTCGGAAGAGCAGTTCTTTGCCGGCGCCAAGCCGCTCGCGCGGCTGGTGCTGCAGGCCACCGCTACCGGCGACACCGTGCCGCTGGCCGAGTCGCTGCCCGATGTCTCGGTCAACCGGCGCGCGGAAGATCCGCTGGTCAACCTGGAAGCCTTGCTGCTGAAAAAAGACCGGCGCGTGCTGATGTGCGCGGACTCCGCCGGCCGGCGCGAGACCCTGCTGCAACTGTTCGGCGAGAGCGGGCTGCGCCCGCAGCCGATCGATGATTTCGCCGCCTTCCTGGCGGGCGAGTCGCATTTCTCCATCGCGGTGGCGCCGCTGCAAAGCGGCTTCGCGCTGCCCGCGGTGGATGGCGGCCAGCCGCTGGACTTTGTCACCGAGGCCGAGCTGTATGCCGGCACCGCGCGCCGCACCGGCCGGCGCAAGCAGGAACAGGCCAGCGCCGTCGACTCGATGGTGCGCGACCTGGCCGAGCTCAAGATCGGTGATCCGGTGGTGCACAGCGAGCACGGCATCGGCCGCTACCAAGGCCTGGTCTCGCTGGACCTGGGCCAGGGCGAGGAGGAGTTCCTGCACCTGGACTATGAGAAAGGCAGCAAGCTCTACGTGCCCGTGCACCAGTTGCACGTGATCTCGCGCTACTCCGGCGCCGACCCGGACACCGCGCCGCTGCACCAGCTCGGCTCCGGCCAGTGGGACCGCGCCAAGCGCAAAGCCGCACAGCAGATCCGCGACACCGCCGCCGAACTGCTCAACCTGTACGCGCGCCGTGCCTTGCGCCAGGGCCATGCCTTCGAGCTCACGCCCAAGGACTACGAGAAGTTTGCCGAGAGCTTCGGCTTCGAGGAAACGCCGGACCAAGCCGCGGCCATTGCCGCGGTGATCGCCGACATGACCTCGGGCAAGCCGATGGACCGCCTGGTGTGCGGCGACGTGGGCTTCGGCAAGACCGAAGTCGCGCTGCGCGCTGCCTTCGTGGCCGTGATGGGCGGCAAGCAGGTGGCCATCCTGGCGCCCACCACGCTGCTGGCCGAGCAGCATTTCCAGAATCTATCCGACCGCTTCGCCGAATGGCCGGTGCGCATCGTGGAGCTGTCGCGCTTCAAGACCAAGAAGGAGATCGACGGCGCCATCAAGCAGATCAACGACGGCACCGCCGACATCGTGATCGGCACCCACAAGATGCTGTCGGACGACGTCAAGTTCCAGCGCCTCGGGCTGGTCGTCATCGATGAGGAACACCGCTTTGGCGTGCGCCAGAAGGAAATGCTGAAGACCCTGCGCGCCGAGGTCGACGTGCTCACGCTGACCGCCACGCCAATTCCCCGCACGCTGGGCATGGCGCTCGAAGGCCTGCGCGACTTCTCGGTGATCGCTACCGCGCCGCAAAAGCGCCTGGCCATCAAGACCTTCGTGCGGCGCGAGGAAGACGGCGTGGTGCGCGAGGCCATCCTGCGCGAGCTCAAGCGCGGCGGGCAGGTCTACTTCCTGCACAACGAGGTCGACACCATCGAGAACAAGCGCGCCAAGCTCGCCGAGCTGGTGCCGGAGGCGCGCATCGCGGTGGCGCACGGACAGATGCACGAGCGTGAGCTGGAGCGCGTGATGCGCGACTTCGTGGCGCGGCGCGACAACATCCTGCTGTGCACCACCATCATCGAGACCGGCATCGACGTGCCGACCGCCAACACCATCCTGATCCACCGCTCCGACAAGTTCGGGCTGGCGCAGCTGCACCAGTTGCGCGGGCGCGTCGGGCGCTCGCACCACCAGGCCTATGCCTACATGCTGGTGCACGACGTGGAAGGCCTGAGCAAGCTCGCGCAGCGCCGGCTCGAGGCCATCCAGCAGATGGAGGAACTGGGCTCGGGCTTCTACCTGGCCATGCACGACCTGGAAATCCGCGGCGCGGGCGAAGTGCTGGGCGACAAGCAATCGGGCGAGATCCACGAGATCGGCTTCCAGCTCTACTCCGACATGCTCAACGCCGCCGTCAAGTCGCTCAAGGCCGGCAACGAGCCCGACCTGATGGCGCCGCTGGCCGTGACCACGGAAATCAACCTGGGCACTCCGGCCCTGCTGCCCAGCGACTATTGCACCGACGTGCACGAGCGGCTCTCACTGTACAAACGCCTGGCCAATTGTGAAACCGCAGACCGCGTGGACGATATCCAGGAAGAGCTGATCGACCGCTTCGGCCGCCTGCCGCCGCAGGCGCAAGCATTGATCGAAACGCACCGCCTGCGCATTGCCGCGGTGCCGCTGGGCGTGCGCAAGATCGACGCCAACGACGCGGCCATCAGCATGCAGTTCCTGCCCAACCCGCCGATCGACGCGATGAAGATCATCGAGCTGGTGCAAAAGAATCGCCATATCAAGCTGGCCGGCCAGGACAAGCTGCGCATCGAGGCCAAGATGCCGGATGTGGCGGTGCGCGCGCAGACCATCAAGCACACCCTGCGCCAACTGGCCTGATCCTTGCGCAACGGATCCCGTTCGCGGCGCGCCGCCGCCGCGGCGGGCCACGATGGTGCACCGTGCATGGACCCGCGGGCCGGCACGGTGTAGCATCATTTACTTAACACGTTACCCAAAGCCAAAGGCCCCAAGCCATGCAAGCCGATACCCTCAGCAAGCCTGCCGATGCCGCAACCCGCGGCAGCGCGCTCGACTGGACCCAGCGCCTGGTCAGCTACGACACCACCAGCCGCCACTCCAACCTCGGCCTGATCGAAGCGGTGCGCGATCATTTCCTGGCCAAGGGCCTGCGCCCCCACCTGAGCTACAACCCGCAGGGCGACAAGGCCAACCTGTTCGTCACCGTGCCCGCCGCCGACGGCAGCACCGATGGCGGCATCGTGCTGTCGGGCCACACCGATGTGGTGCCGGTGGACGGCCAGAACTGGACCACCGACCCGTTCAAGCCGGTGATCCGCGATGGCCGCCTGTACGGGCGCGGCACCTGCGACATGAAGGGCTTTATCGGCACCAGCCTGGCGCTGCTGCCCACGCTGCTTGAGGCCAAGCTGCGCGAGCCGGTGCACTATGCGCTGTCCTTCGATGAAGAGATCGGCTGCATGGGCGCCCCCTACCTGCTGGCGGAGCTGCGCGAGCGCGGCGTGACCCCGGCCGGCTGCATCGTCGGCGAGCCCACCAGCATGCGCGTGATCGTGGCGCACAAGGGCATCAACGCCTACCGCTGCTGCGTCAAGGGCCAGGCCGCGCATTCCTCGCTCACGCCCAAGGGCGTCAACGCCATCGAATACGCCGCCCGCCTGATCTGCCATATCCGCGACATCGCCGACGAGTTCAAGGCCAACGGGCCCTACGACCGCGACTTCGACGTGCCCTTCACCACGGCCCAGACCGGCACCATCCACGGCGGCATCGCGCTCAACACCATTCCGGCGCTGTGCGAGTTCGTGTTCGAATTCCGCAACCTGCCGGGTGTCGATCCGGATGCCATCTTCGCCCGCATCCAGGGCTACGCCAACGACGTGCTGCTGCCGAAGATGCGCGCCGAGCATGCCGACGCGGGCCTGACCATCAACAAGATCGCCGCCGCGCCCTCGCTCGACGTGGCCGAGCAGGCCGCCATCACGCAACTGGTGCGCGCGCTGACCGCCGACCGCGACGTCAACAAGGTCGCCTACGGCACCGAGGCCGGCCTGTTCCAGCGCGCCGGCATCCCGGCCGTGGTGTGCGGCCCCGGCGATATCGAGCAGGCCCACAAGCCCGACGAGTACGTCGCGCTCGACCAGCTCGCCGCCTGCGAGGCCTTCCTGCACAAGGTGGTCGACAGCCTGCGCGCGAACTAAGCCGTTTTCCGTTGTAGCCGGGCCGCCGCCAAGGCGGGCCGGCCGTTGCGTCATGTCCAAAAATAACAGGGAGACACCATGACAGCAGTATCGGCAAGCGGTACCAGCAACAGCGGCGCGGCGGAATCGGCAGCGCCCGCCTCGCGCCACCCCTGGCGCGCGGTGATCTCGGCCTCGATCGGCAATGCCTTGGAGTGGTTCGACCTGGTCGTCTACGGCTTTTTCGCCGTCACCATCTCCGCGCTGTTCTTTCCCAACCACGATGCGAACACCTCGTTGCTGCTGACGCTCGGCACCTTCGGCGTGTCGTTCTTCATGCGCCCGCTGGGCGCCATCGTGATCGGCGTCTATGCCGACCGCAAGGGACGGCGCGCCGCGCTGACGCTCTCCATCCTGCTGATGATGGTGGGCACGCTGATCATCGCGCTGCTGCCCACCTATGCCGCGATCGGCGTCATGGCGCCCATCGGCATCGTGCTGGCGCGCATGATCCAGGGCTTCTCGGCAGGCGGCGAATTCGGCAGCGCCACCGCCTTTCTCGCCGAGCATGCGCCCAACCGCCGCGGCTTTTACTCCAGCTTCCAGGTTGCCAGCCAGGGCCTGACCACCTTGCTTGCCGCGGGCTTTGGCGCGGTGCTCACCACCACGCTCACGCCCGAGCAGATGCAATCCTGGGGCTGGCGCGTGCCCTTCCTGTTCGGCCTGCTGATCGGCCCGGTGGCCTACTACATCCGCCGCCACGTCGACGAAACGCCCGAGTTCCTCCAGGCCGAGACCACCGAGACGCCGCTGCGCGACACGCTCAGCCATCAGAAGGTGCGCCTGCTGCTGGCCATGGGCGTGGTGATCGTGGCCACGGTGTCGACGTACCTGGTGCTGTACATGCCCACCTATGCGGTCAGGCAACTCGGCCTGCCGCCCTCGGCGGCGTTCGCCGCCACGCTGGCCACGGGCGTGGTGCAGATGCTGTTCGCCCCGCTGGTCGGGCACTGGTCCGATCGCTATGGCCGCATCCCGCCCATGCGCCTTGCCGCGCTGCTGTTGCTGGGGTCGATCTGGCCGCTGTTCTGGCTGCTCAGCCACTACCCCGGCTTCGGCGTGATGCTGGCGGTGCAGGTGGTGCTGGGGCTGATGATGACGCTGTACTTCGGCGCGCTGCCCGCGCTGGCGTCGGAGATCTTCCCGGTCAAGACGCGCACCACGGGCCTCTCGCTCTCGTACAACATCGCGGTGACGCTGTTTGGCGGCTTCGCGCCGTTCATCTTGACCTGGCTGATCGGCGCCACCGGCAGCAAGCTGGCGCCGAGCTTCTACCTGATGGCGTGCGCGGTGATCAGCCTGGTGGCGCTGGGCCAGACACGAGCCCGGCTCGGCATCCGCTGAGGGCCAGGCGCAACCCAGCTTCCAACACGAAGAAAAACCAAGAGGAGAGTCTTTATGGCAGCACCCAAAGCCCATCGTTTCCATGCTTGCCCCCCGTCCGCCTTGCGTGCCGGCGTGTCCGCCCTCGCGCTGGCCGCCGGCATGCTGTGCCTGGCACCCGCCGCCGCGCAGGCACAAGCCGCCGGCAGCGAAAGCCTGCAGGCGCAGATCGATACCCGCGCCAAGGCCGTGGAGGCGCAGCTGATCGCCTGGCGCCGCGACATCCACCAGCATCCCGAACTGGGCAACTATGAGGTCCGCACGTCCAAGCTGGTGGCGGACCACCTGCGCAAGCTCGGCATGGAAGTAAAGACGGGGGTCGCCAAGACCGGCGTGGTGGGCGTGCTCAAGGGCGGCAAGCCGGGCCCGGTGGTGGCGCTGCGCGCCGATATGGATGCCTTGCCGGTCAAGGAGCGCGTGGACGTGCCCTTCGCCTCCAAGGCCCGCGGCCAGTACCTGGGCAAGGAAGTGGACGTGATGCACGCCTGCGGGCATGACACCCATGTCGCCATCCTGATGGCCACGGCCGAGGTGCTGGCCGGCATGAAGGACCAGCTGCCCGGCACGGTCAAGTTCATCTTCCAGCCGGCCGAGGAAAGCCCGGCGGACTTCGAGCCCAACGGCAGCAATATGTGGGGCGCCAAGCAGATGGTGGCCGAGGGCGTGCTGGACAATCCCAAGGTGGATGCCATCTTCGGCCTGCACGTGAGCAGCGGCATCGAGTCGGGCAAGCTGGCCTGGCGCAGCGGCCCGTCGATGGCCGCCGCCGACCAGTTCTGGATCGACGTCAAGGGCCGCCAGACCCATGGCGCGCGCCCCTGGGGCGGCATCGACCCGATCGTGGTGGCCTCGCAGATCGTCATGGGCCTGCAGACCATCCAGAGCCGCCAGGTCAACGCCATGCTGGAGCCTTCGGTGATCACGGTCGGCACCATCCACGGCGGCAACCGCATGAACATCGTGCCGGAGAAGGTCGAGATGATGGGCACGGTGCGCACCTACGACGAAGGCATGAAGAAGGACATCCACGCCCGCATGAAGCGCACCACCGAGGCCATCGCCAGCAGCGCCGGCGCCGAGGCCACCTTCAAGGTGGTGGAACTCTACAACGCCACCGTCAACCAGCCCGCGCTGACCGACAAGATGGCCCCCACCCTCAAGCGCGTGGCCGGCGACGGCAACTGGATGATCGCGCCCAAGGCCACCGCCTCGGAGGACTTCGCCTTCTACCAGGAGAAGGTGCCGGGCCTGTTCTTCAATCTTGGCGTCACGCCCAAGGGCACGGACGTGAACAAGGCGCCGTCCAATCACTCCCCGGAGTTCTACGTGGATGAGCCGGCGCTGGTGAATGGGGTTAGGGCGTTGGCTGGTTTGACGGTCGACTATATGACCATGGCACAGCGATAAGCGTGATTGCCGGGCAGATGATGGTCGGGTTGATCTCGTCTGCCCGAGAGGCTGTTATGGGGCACGACCGCTTCCGGCTTCCAGGTCCGGCCGCAGCCGTCACGTAACGGCGATGGCAAAAGATCGATCGACAAGTTGATATTGGCCTGGATCAGATGCGCGCAAAGTCGGCAAACCACTAGTCCAACAACTTCATGGCGGCATCGACGAGGTCGCCCCTCAGATCAGCCGGTTCTGCCATCAGGCCGCTGACGTACGCGCCGTTGATGAGCAGCGTTATCTGAAAGGCAGTTCGGTCGGGATCACTGGCGCCAAGCCTGGCCACTATGGTCGCGAGCCTCGCCCGCAGTTCCTCCTTGTTGCCCCGGGCGACGACCCGGCCAGGATGGTTGTCGTCGGGAAACTCCGTCGCCAGGTTGAGGAACGGACAGCCCCGAAAGGCGGGGAGTCCGATCCGCTCTGCGATCCCGGATAGCAGCGCCTCCAGCAAAGCGCGCGGGTCATCAGCGTGCTGCTCTTCAATGCGATCCCAGCGCGCCCAGAACAACCGATCCTGTTCGGCAGCGAAGGCGGCGATCAAAGCGTCCTTGGATTCAAACAGGCGATAGAGGCTCGTCTTCGACACCCCGGATCGCTCGACGACCGTGTCGACCCCAATGGCGCGAATGCCCTCGCGGTAAAACAATTCGCTTGCCGTCGCGAGGATGCGCTCGCGCGCGCTCACTTCGCCCTTTGGCGGGGCTCCCCGCCGGGGCCGGGTTCCTGCCGTCATATCCGCATGCTCCACTCGTTCCGATTTCCCGCTTGACAAAGTAACAGACCTGTTCCTAATATCAAAGTAACGTACAGGTCCGTAACTTTACAGGAAGATGGCGATGCATGCGATCGAGGCGGAGACTTTCTCGGGCTATGGCGGCTTGCGGCAGATCGAATTGCCCAGGCCGCAACCGGCAAAAGACAGGGTACTGGTTCGCGTCACGGCCGCCGGCGTCACGCCGCTCGATCATACGATCCTGTCGGGTGGGCACCCTCGGGCCAAGGCGCCGCTGGTGCTCGGCAATGAGGGCGCTGGTGTCATCGAGGATGCCGGCAACTCCGGTCTCGCGGTGGGAAGCCGCGTGATGTTCACCGGGCCTTACGGCGTTCGTGAACATGGCACGTGGCAAGAATGGCTGCTGGTGCGCCCCGAAGATCTGGCGCTCGTGCCCGACGTGATCGACGACGTAGTCGCGGCCAGCCTTCCAGTGGCCTATCTGACGGCGCAGATCACGTTGACGCTGGCCGAATTCAAGCCCGGCATGACGGTGCTGGCTCCGGCAATCGGCGGGTCGGTCGGCAACGCAACCTATCAGCTCGCGCGGGCGCAGGGCGCCGGCAAGGTGATTTCGACGGCCGGCAGCGCGGCGAAAGCCGCTCGCGCACGCGAGCTTGGCTTCGAAGACGTGATTGACCTCAGCACGGAAGCTCTCACCGACGGTGTTCGCCGGATAACGGCCGGCAGCGGTGTCGATATCGTGATCGAGAGCATCGGCGGCACCGTGACCAGTGAGGCGTTGAGCAGCCTTGGTCCCGGCGGTGTCCTGATCACGCTGGGCTATTCCGCCGGACGCAAGACCACGATCGATGTGACGGACCTGATCTGGAAACGCGCGCGGATGGCCGGCTTCTCTTTGTTTGCCCAATCACCGACCGCGATTGCCACCGCGTGGCGGGACATCATCCCGCTGATCGTCAGCGGATCAGTCAAGCCCATCGTCGAGCGGGTTTATCCGCTTGGCGAGGCGGGCGAAGCCTTGCGCCATCTGATTGAGGATCGGCCCTTTGGCAAAGTCGTCCTGGCGGAATGATCGACATGGCAACCCCATCGTGCACTGACATGATCAACGCTGATGAATTGCCCGGCCGGGAGAAAACGCACATCGATGGCGGCCCGATCAGGATCGCCGTCCTGGACGATTACCAGCACGCCGCTCTCTCGCTTGCCGACTGGTCATCGCTGAAGCCGTGGGCGAGCATCACTATCTTCCATGACCATCTGGCGGAAGCAGATGCGGTCGTCGCAAGACTGAAGCCATTTGCCGTCGTGTGCGTGATGCGGGAGAGAACGCCCCTCACGCGCGACATTTTGGAACGCCTGCCGGGCCTCAAGCTGATCGCGTCGACGGCCCCTCGCAATGCCTCGATTGATACCGATACCGCCGATCGGCAAGGGATCAAGGTCGTTCATACGGGTTATACATCCGCCCCCACCGTCGAACTGACATGGGCCCTCATTCTTGGTAGCGCCCGCCACATCGCAAGCGAAGGCGAGTCCTTGAGACGAGGAGGTTGGCAGCAGTCCGTTGGCGACGATCTGTCGGGAAGGACACTCGCCGTCCTGGGGCTTGGCAATGTCGGTCGACACGTCGCAAGGATCGGCGTGGCATTCGGAATGAATGTAATCGCCTGGAGCGAGAACCTCACCCCGGAGCGCGCTATTGCGGCCGGCGCAGAGTTCGTGTCGAAGGAAACATTGTTCAGGCAGGCCGATTTCTTGAGCGTCCACCTTGTCCTGAGCCAAAGAACAAGGGGCTTGGTCGGAGCCGAGGAACTGTCCCTGATGAAACCGACGGCCCGTTTGATCAATACCTCCCGCGGTCCGATTGTCACTGAGACCGACTTGGTTGAAGCACTTCATGCCCGGAAAATCGCGGGCGCGGCGATCGACGTGTTCGATCACGAGCCCCTCCCGCCGAACCATCCTTTTCGGACGATGACCAACGTCCTTGCGACGCCGCACATCGGCTACGTATCGCGGGGGCTTTACGAAACCTTCTACCGGGACACAGTCGCCAATATCCGGCGCTGGCTCGAAGAGTCGCCAACGGGATGAACGCTTCGACGGTTTCGCCGTCCGGGCTTGTTCCGATGGAATTAACGTTGAATCACCCAAATTAGCAACATGACGTAAGGGCCAGTGATGAGCATTCGCAAAGACATTGGGTTTCCAGTCGAGGGCCGCATCTACCTTCGCGGTTGTCTTTCCATGCCAGAAGGAAACCATGAACAGTCGCCGTCCATTTTTATGGTCCCACGCCGATGCGGCGCACTACGCTCGTCCAAGGCAAGCAGGAGGAAGACGTCATGTTGAGCTGGCAGGTGGGCGCGGTGAAGATCACCTGCGTGGTCGAGATGCTGATGCCCCTCCCCTACGATCCGGAGGGCTTTTTCCTGCGGGACGCGACGCCGGAGGCGCTGAAGGCCAGCCCCTGGCTCTATCCGCACTTCGCCAACGAGGATGGTTCGCTCAACGTGTCCATCCACGCCCTGCTAGTGGAGGCGCCGGGGCTGAGGCTGATGGTCGACACCTGCATCGGCAACGACAAGCCGCGCCATCTGGTGGGCGGAAACCCGCTGGCGACGGCGTTCCTGCAACACCTGGCGGATGCGGGCTGGAGCCGCGACAGTGTCGATGCTGTGGTCTGCACCCACCTGCACGTGGACCATGTGGGCTGGAACACCATGTTGGTGGACGGCAAGTGGGTCCCGACCTTCCCCAAGGCCCGCTACCTGATCGGCAAGCGCGAATTCGAGCATTGGAGCAACGAGGGCGACGAGGAGCAGCAGGCGATCATGGGAGACAGCGTGCGGCCAATCTTCGACGCCGGCTTGGCCGAACTGGTGGAGATGGACCACCGCGTCTCTCCTGAGGTCCGCCTGAGGCCAACCCCCGGCCACACGCCGGGCCATGTCAGCGTGGTGATCGAATCGGAAGGGCAGCGCGCGGTGATCACCGGCGACATAACCCACCATCCCTGCCAAATGGCGCACCCCGAGTGGACGACGAGCCTCGACAGCGACACCCAGGCTGCGACGGCCACCCGCGCGAAGATGTTCGCCGAATGGGCCGACCAGCCGATCCTGGTCATCGGCACCCACTATGCCGCGCCGACAGCTGGACATGTGAAGCGCGACGGGGCGGCGTTCCGGTTCGAGGTCTAGCCGCCGGACGGCCAAGGAGATGATCGACTGGCTGGCCGGCGTTGGTCGGTACGCGCAAACCATCCTCGAATGCAGCGGAGCATGGGCGCTCGGTTATTTTTTGGCAGCTGAGCGCCAGCCCAGAGGCGCTGCCAATCGGAATTAGCAATCAACGGAGTAATCGCCATGGGTAAGTTGCAGGGAAAGGTGGCCGTCATCACCGGCGGCTCGTCGGGGATAGGCTTCGCCGCCGCTAAGCTCTTCGTCGCCGAGGGCGCCTACGTCTTCATCACCGGCCGTCGCCAGGAGGAGCTCGACGAAGCCGTGAGGGCCATCGGGGACAATGTGACCGGCATCCAGGGAGACGTCGCCAAGTTGGCTGATCTTGATCGTCTCTATGAAAACGTCAACGCGACAGGGCGAAGAATCGACATCGTCTTCGCCAACGCCGGCATCGCTGAGTTCGCCGCCTTGGGCAATATCACCGAAGCGCATTTCGACAAGCTGTTCAGTACCAACGTGAAGGGAGTGCTCTTCACCGTCCAAAAGGCCCTGCCGCTCTTGAATGACGGCGGGTCGATCATTCTCACCGGCTCCATCGCGAGCGCCAAAGGGACGCCTGCCTTCTGGGTATACGGCGCGACCAAGGCCGCCATCCGCAATTTCGTGCGAGGGTGGACCGTGGAGCTGAAGGACCGTCGCATCCGTTCAAACGTCCTTAGCCCGGGTCCGATTGATACCCCGATCATTGGTCAGCAGCCTCAGGACGCTATTGCGAAGATTTTATCTACCATCCCGATGGGACGGATGGGGGAAGCCGACGAGGTTGCCAAAGCTGCCCTGTTTCTCGCATCGGATGACTCCAGTTTCGTCACGGGCATCGAACTCTTCGTGGATGGCGGCAGAGCGCAGATCTGATCGTCGATCAAGGCAATAAGATTGGCCGCAACGTTTTACGTCGGACGAACCTCACAGCCCGGCCAGGCCCCATTGAAGTCGATGATCGCGCCGGTGAGGAAGTGGGCCTGTGTGGTCGCGAGGAACCGTATTACCTCGCCGATTTCGTCAGGGCGACCTAATCGCCGGGCTGGCACGGTTCTCTCGACGTACGCGCGGCCGACCGGGTCATCAATGAACGTGGCGCGGGGATAGTATGCTTCGCTGTAGAGAAAATTCGGGGCGATCGCGTTGACGGCAATCTGGTGGCGAGCAAGTTCGACCGCGAGGGATCGCACCATGGCGTTTGCCGCCGCTCTCGCCGAGTCGGGAATTGCGCCACCAGGAATTGGGGAGTGCGTGCGGCATGACGTGATCACGATGACATTGCCCCGTCCTTGCGCCTTCAGATGGGGAATCGCGGCCTGCAACATGGCGAATGGCTCAACGACGAGTACCTCGAGCGTATTACGCAGGTCCTCGAGCGAGGCTTTCTCCGACGCCGTCTGAACGGCGGGATAGTGGTCGTTGCTGACGATTGCGTCGAGCCTGCCGGTAACATTCATGGCGGCGCCCGGCAATCCGGCTGGACTTTCGGCGCGAACATATTCCGCGTGTGGATGCAACCGCAGGAACTCTTCGAGAACGGCCTGATCGCTGAATTGCCGGTCGTGAACGAGGACTCGAAATCCGGCTTCGCCAAGCGCATCCACTGCCGGCGGCCCCGCGTAGCCGGTAGAGTTTGTGACGAGTGCTGTAGGCATAGAACTCGTGGACATCGGCGTCTCCCAAGGGGTGGCAAGCCAACTCAAGGCGCGACGGGCAGATCGCGCCCGACCTTCCTCAATGAACGGCGATCAGGCCGAAAGTTCAGGCCTGGATCGCTTCCGTTTTTTTCAGCGCAGCGATGTCGCGCACGGCGCGGACAGAGAATCCAAGTTTTTCGTACAAAAAGGACATTGGAAACAGAGCTGCATGCGCTGCGTCGAACATTGCGCAATACGCGCGATTGCACGCTCCAGCGATATCGCCGTCACTCAACAACAGCACGGCTGACGCGGCCGCCCTGCGCCCTTTTGCGAGCAGGTCTTTAGGTGTCAACACAAGCGAATCCCATCGCTCTCGATGTTGTGCCGCAACGCCGGATTCGGATAATCCTCTGGTTGCGCCAACTCCTCTTCCCATACGGGCAGGGGTTGCAGGAGAGCGCGCGGCAGCCTCTTCTCAGACCAGACGCACCGGCCCAGGGTACTGGCCCACCAGCGCATCCGCGGTCAGCAGCGTGATGCCTTCGATTGTCGCCTGGGCAACCAGAATGCGGTCAAACGGGTCTTTGTGGATCGGCGGCAAGCCATCGATCGCCACAGCGTGCTCGCTGGCGACGGGAAGTTCGCTGTAGCCGTTGTCCAACAGCCCGCGCCGCAATAGCCGCGCGTCCGCCTGAAAATCCGCGCGGCCCAGCCCGCGCTTGATGGCGATCTCCCATAGGCTGGCGGCACTGAAGAACAGCTCATTGTCGGCAGCTTCAAGCAGGGCGCGCGCGGTACCGGATAAGCGCTCCGGCGCGCCGGCCGCCCACAGCAATAGGTGCGTGTCCAGTAGCAACTTCATGCGTCGCCGCCAAAAAGCTGTTCGATCTCGGTAGCGCCCATCCGGTCAAAATCGTCCGGCACAGCGATTTGGCCGGCCATGAAACCCAGCCGTTTCACCTGGCCGGCCTCTGGCATGTTCAGCGGTACCACCTTCACAAGTGGCTTGCCGGCCTTGGCGATCACGAACGGTTCCCCCTTGGCCGCCTGCTCGACGAGCCGCGAAAGATGTGTCTTCGCCTCATGGATGTTGACGGTTTGCATAGCATTCCAGTTAAACTAAGTTTTGTTAGTCTAGTCCGCTTGAAGCAAACGCACAATGTGTGCCGCGCAGTACTGCGTGCGGCCAATGGGCCAGCCGACCTTGAATTTGCCGGCAGTCACCCATGCCGCGCGGCGTCATGTGTCTCGCGTCGACAAGCGCTGCCCGTTATGAGGCCCGGCGCAGGGACTGGGACAGTTACAATACTGTCCTTCGCCGCCTGGCGCGGCACCGTCTTCGCATTCAACGCACCCGCCGCCGCGCCCTCGCCTCGCAACGCACCCGCCATGCCCCTGATCCTTCAAAGCCTCACCCCGCTCGCCTCCGCCGATATCGACGCTATCCGCACACTTGCCCACGCGCCCTCCCTCGCGCTGCGTGCCGAAACCGTGGCAACAGCCAGCGACAGCACACCACTGACGCCCGCCCTGCGCGAATCGCTGGATGCCTTCTGCGGCCCGCGCGCCATCGACTGGGCCATCGTGCCAGCGGGCCGCAAGCTGTCGGACTTCAAGCTGGTGGCGATGGATATGGATTCGACGCTGATCACCATTGAGTGCATCGACGAGATCGCCGACTTCTGCGGCCTCAAGGCGGAAGTCTCGGCCATCACCGAGGCCGCCATGCGCGGCGAGATCACCGATTTCAATGAAAGCCTGCGCCGCCGCGTGGCCCTGCTCAAGGGGCTGGACGCCAGCGTGCTGGACCGCGTCTACGAAGAGCGCCTGCGCCTGTCGCCCGGCGCGGAGAAGATGCTGCAGACCGTGCAGGCCCTGGGCATGCGCACACTGCTGGTTTCGGGCGGTTTCGTGCATTTCACCGAGAAGCTCAAGCCACGGCTGAAGCTCGATGTCACCCGCGCGAACACGCTGGAGATCATCGACGGCAAGCTCACCGGCCAGGTGCTGGGCGAGATCGTCAATGCCGATGTCAAGGCCCGCACGGTGCAGGAAGTGTGCGCGCAGATCGGCGCGGACCCGTCCCAGGCCATCGTCATGGGCGATGGCTCCAACGACCTCAAGATGATGGCCGTGGCCGGCCTGTCGGTGGCGTTCCGGGCCAAGCCGGTGGTGCGCGCGCAAGCCAGCGTGGCGTTCAACCACGTTGGGCTGGACGGTTTGCTGCAACTGTTCCCGCACTAAGCGCCTGGCGGCTGGAAACAGCGCGAGCAAATAGCCGCAAAGCGCCCCAACGGGCCGCGCCGGACCCTATCCGGCGCGGCCCTTTTCCTTTCAAGCCGTCAGTTGCGCTTCCATCGCGCCGCGCAGGTCGGCGATCAGGTCACGGGTATCTTCCAGCCCGATATAAAGGCGCACCAGCTCGCCGGCATTCTCCCAGCCAACGGGCGGCCAGCCGCCCTGGGGCCGCATGGTCTGGACGTGGTACGGCACCGCCAGGCTATGCGCGCCGCCCCAGGACCAGCCGATCGCGAACAGGCGCAAGGCCTCGACAAAGGCATCGACCTGGGCACGCGTGTAGCGCGCATGCAGCACAATCGAGAACAAGCCAGTGGCGCCGCTGAAATCGCGCCGCCAGAAGTCATGGCCGGGGCAGTCCGGCAACGCCGGATGCAAGACCTTGACCACTTCCGGGCGCTGAGTCAGCCACTCGGCGACTTCGCGCGCGGCGCGGTCGTGCGCCGCCAGCCTCACGGGCATGCTCGGCAGCGAGCGCAGCACCAGGTAGCAATCGTCGGCCGACACGCCCCAGCCCATCAGCATGCGGGCGCGCTTGATGCGGTCGTGGAGTTTGTCGTCGGTGGTCAGCACGGCGCCCATCAGCACATCGCTGCCGCCCGACTGGTATTTGGTAAGCGCCTGCACCGAGATGTCGATGCCCTTGTCGAACGGCCGGAAATAGACGCCGGCGGACCAGGTGTTATCAATGGCGGTGAGCACGCCACGCGCCTTTGCCGCGGCCACGATGGCCTGCGTGTCGGGGATTTCCATCGTCACCGAGCCCGGCGACTCCATCCAGATCAGGCGGGTGTTGGGGCGGATCAGCCCGGCAATGCCGGCGCCGATCATGGGATCGTAATAACGGACCGAGACGCCGAAGTCCCGTGCCAGCCATTCGCCGTGCTCGCGGTTGGGGCCGTAGACGTTATCGGGGACCAGCACGTCGTCGCCCGACTTGACCAGGGCGAAGTACACCTGGGAGATCGCAGCCAGGCCCGACGGCAGCAGCAGCGTATGGCGCGCGCCTTCGATCAGCGCGAGGTGCTGGCACAGCGCCTCGCTGGTGGGCGTGGCATGCAGGCCATAGCGCCAGTAGGTGGTGGCGCCGTCGCCATGCGCGCGCAACTCCGCCAGGTTGCGGAACACCACGGTGGAGCCACGATGCGTTGCTTGGGAAAACGAGGCGAAGCCCGGCGCGATGTCCAGCTCTGGCTGGACGGCCACGGTCGCCAGGTAGGCGGGTTGGGAAGCGGGCTGCTCGGGCGGCTGGTGGTCGGACACGGCGATTCCTCGTCTGGCAATAACTCGATGAACGTTCGAGCTTACCAGCATTCGGGTGCGCGTTGGCCTACCTGGCCCGGCCGGCCACGACTTGACGCTAGCGCCCGGAAATCGAGGACTTCGGCGCAGGCGGCGCGTAGGTGATGCCGCTGTTGGGGGTCATGTCGAACGGAGGGATCACCAGCACGCCCAGCGGACGGATCATGAAGGGGAGCACGATTGCCGGGTTGACCGGGTCCGTCCAGTTGCCGTGCACGATGCCGGCGCCGTCGATGGTGCCTTCCCAGTTGCCCGTGACGTGCGTGCCGTCATTGGACTCCTCCATCAGGAAGGCGCCATTCTCGAATTCGCCGGCCAGCAGCCGCACGCCGCCGGCGCGGCCAACGCTGTACTCGCCGTGCACGCTGTCGCGCTCGTCGGGCTTGGGGCCCAGGCGCAGGCGCACCGGCTGGTCGCCGAGCGTGCCCACGTAGACCGGCAACGACCGGTATTCGGGCCGCGGCGCGAGCGCCTTGGGCGCGGGCCCGGTGGAAAGCTGCGCGCCGCGCCGCGACTCGCCCTCGCGGATGGCCTGGTTGATCCCGAAACCCTGCACCTGGCTGGCATCGCCGGCGGCATTGGCGGCGCCGGGCGTGCCCGTGGACAGCTCGGTACCGCCGGCGGCCAGCGCGGCGCCGGCCAGCGTTGCCGCAGCCAGCCCGGCTGCCAGTGACAGGGAAACGGGAAGTGACAAGGACATGGGCAAAGACAAGAACAGAGTCGCTACGCGCCGCAAGACAGCCTCAGGTTCAGAGTCGTTCGAAAATCGCCGCGATGCCCTGGCCACCGCCGATGCACATGGTCACCAGCGCATAGCGGCCTTGCACGCGTTGCAGCTCGTACAGGGCCTTGACGGTGATCAGCGCGCCGGTGGCGCCAATCGGGTGGCCCAGGGAGATCCCCGAGCCGTTCGGGTTGACCTTGGCCGGATCGAGACCGAGCGCCTTGGTGACCGCGCAGGCTTGCGCGGCGAAGGCTTCATTGGCTTCGATCACGTCGAGGTCGGCCACGGTCAGGCCAGCGCGCTCCAGCGCCTTCCTGGTGGCCGGCACGGGGCCGATGCCCATGGTCTTGGGATCGACGCCGGCATGCGCGTAGGAGACCAGGCGCGCCAGCGGCTTGAGGCCGCGCTTCTCGGCCTCGGCACGCTCCATCAGCACCACCGCGGCGGCGGCATCGTTCAGGCCCGAGGCATTGCCCGCGGTCACCGTGCCGTTCTCCTTGACGAAGACCGGCTTGAGCTTGGTCATGTCTTCCAGGACCGCGTCGTGGCGCACGTGCTCGTCGGTGTCGAAGGTAACGTCGCCCTTGCGGCCCTTGAGCGTGACCGGCAGGATCTGGTCCTTGAAGTGGCCGGCGCGGATGGCCGCCGAGGCGCGGCGGTGCGACTCCAGCGCGGCTTCGTCCTGCTGGCCGCGGGAGATGTCGTATTCCTTGGCCACATTCTCGGCGGTGACGCCCATGTGGATGCCATGGAACGGGTCGTGGAGCGCGCCCAGCATCATGTCGAGCATCTTGGCGTCGCCCATGCGCGCGCCCCAGCGGGCCGACTGCGCCAGGTACGGTGCGCGGCTCATGCTCTCCGCGCCGCCGCCGATGGCCACATCGGCATCGCCCAGCAGGATGGTCTGCGCGGCGCTGACGATGGCCTGCAGGCCCGAGCCGCACAGGCGGTTGACGGTCAGCGCCGGCGCGTCGATCGTGACGCCGCCCTCCACTGCCGCCACCCGGCCCAGGTACATGTCCCGGGGCTCGGTCTGGATGACGTTGCCAAACACCACATGGCCGACGTCGTCGCCACTGACCTGCGCGCGGGCCAGTGCCTCGCGCACGACCATGGCGCCCATCTGGGTCGGGGAAAGATCCTTCAGGCTGCCGCCAAAGGTACCGATCGCGGTCCGCACGCCGCTCACCACCACCACTTCACGTGTCATTTTGTGTCTCCTGGGCTGATGTTGCAGCGCACAGTATAGCGGCGCGCACGCCAAAACGAACGATCGTACTTTTACCTATCCGGACCCGCGGTTGCCAGCCGCCTCAGACTTCGCCCCACAGGTCGTGGCCATCGGCGCCGGTGATTTTCACCGAGACGAATTCCCCGACCTTGTAGCGCGGCGCGCCCTGGGCCGGCGGGTCGATATAGACCAGGCCGTCGATTTCCGGCGCATCGGCCGACGAGCGGCCGATGCCGCCGTCCTGGTTGATCTCGTCGACCAGCACGCGCAGGGTCTGGCCTACCTTGCGCTGCAAGCGCCGGGCGGAGACTTCCTCGGCCACTTCCATGAAGCGCGCGCGGCGCTCTTCACGGACCTCGTCGGGCAAGGCGCCCGGCAGGTCGTTGGCCGTGGCGCCGTCCACCGGCGAATAGGCGAAGCAGCCCACGCGGTCCAGTTCTGCTTCGGCAATGAAATCCAGCAGCGTCTGGAATTCTTCCTCGGTCTCGCCGGGGAAGCCCGCGATAAAGGTGCTGCGGATGGTCAGCTCGGGGCAGATCTTGCGCCAAGCCCGGATGCGGTCCATGGTCTTCTCGGCGTTGGCCGGGCGCTTCATGCGCTTGAGCACGTCCGGGTGGGCGTGCTGCAGCGGCACGTCCAGGTAAGGCAGCACGTGGCCTTGCGACATCAGCGGAATGATCTCGTCGACGTGCGGATACGGGTACACGTAGTGCAGGCGCACCCACGCGCCGTACTTGGCCGCGAGCTCGCCCAGCGCGCCGACCAGCTCGGTCATGCGCGTCTTGAGCGGACGGCCGTCCCAGAAGCCGGTGCGGTACTTCACGTCCACGCCGTAGGCGCTGGTGTCCTGCGAGATCACCAGCAGTTCCTTGACGCCCGACTTGAACAGGTTCTCGGCTTCCAGCATGACTTCCGCCACCGGGCGCGAGACCAGGTCGCCGCGCATCGACGGGATGATGCAGAACGAGCAGCGATGGTTGCAGCCCTCGGAGATCTTCAGGTAAGCGTAATGCTTTGGCGTGAGCTTGATGCCGGCGGCCGGCACCAGGTCCATGAAGGGGTCGTGCGGCTTGGGCAGGTGCGTGTGCACGGCCTGCATCACCTCGCCCAGTGCGTGCGGGCCGGTCACGGCCAGCACCTTCGGGTGCACCGACGTGATGATGTCCTCGCCAGCCGCGTTCTTCTTCGCGCCCAGGCAGCCGGTGACGATCACCTTGCCGTTCTCGGCCAGCGCCTCGCCAATGGCATCCAGGCTTTCCTGCACCGCTTCGTCGATAAAGCCGCAGGTATTGACGACCACCAGGTCGGCGCCGTCATAGGTGCCGCTGATGGCATAGCCCTCGGCGCGCAACTGGGTAATGATCTGCTCGGAATCCACAAGTGCCTTTGGGCATCCAAGGCTCACGAATCCCACATTTGGAATACGGTCTTGCTTGGTCGTTGATTCTGAAGGGTTTTTCACGGTTACTTCCAAATGTGGGGCGGGCGAGGCGGGGCATGGCCGCCTGGCGGTACAAGGCCAATCGCGCATTTTAACCGCTTGCCGGAGTTTCTCGGCGCCTGATCCCCGACATGCCGTTGTAAACCTATCGCAACGAGGATGATGTCCCCAGCATACCCTCCAGGGCGCTCTCGATCACCGCCTGAACCTCCAGCGCCCCTTGCAGGCGCCGGATGGCTGCATGCAGCTCGGCGGCCTGCGGCCAGGTCCGCTTCAGATAGCTGAGCCACAGTTTGACGCGTCCGTGCTCATGAAGGCATTCGACCTGGGCCTGCAATTTCTTCAGGTAATCGGCGATATGACGGAGCACCGACGGCCACTCCTCGCTGGACGGCGATCTGTCCATCAGTCCGCGTATCCGCAAGGCCAGGAACGGATCCGACACGGCGCCCCGCCCGATCATCACGTCGGCGCAGCCGCTGACAGCCCGGCAGCGCTCCCAGTCGGCCACCGTCCAGACTTCGCCGTTGGCAATGACGGGCACGTCCACGGCAGCGTCGATGCGCGCGATCCACTCCCAGTGGGCCGGCGGCCGGTAGCCATGATCCCTGGTCCTGGCATGCACGACCAGGGACGCCGCGCCCCCTTCGGCCAGGGCCGTGGCGCAGTCAATCGCCAACGCCGTATCTGACACGCCAAGCCGCATCTTTGCGGTCACGGCGATGCTGGCAGGCACCGCGGCGCGAACGGACGCAACGATCCGGTTCAGCAGTTCGGGATCCGCCAGCAGCATGGCCCCGCCGCCGTGCCGGTTGACGACTTTGGCCGGGCAGCCGAAATTCAGGTCCACGCCATGCGGCGATAGCCGGGATGCCTGGGCGGCATTCACCGCCAGCCATTCAGGATCGCTCCCCAGCAACTGGATCACCATCGGCGTGCCGCTGGGGGTATGGCCTCCGTCGAGGATCTCGGGCGTGTCTCTCTCGTAGACGCGCTCGGGCAGCAGGGAGCCCGTCACCCTGACGAACTCGGACACGCACCCGTCGTACGCGCCCGTGGCGGTCAGCACGTCGCGCAACACGTAGTCGGCAAGCCCCTCCATGGGAGCAAGGAACAGCCGGCTCATTCGGAAGCGGGCGCTACTGGCGAGCGCTTTTCCTGGCGACAGGCGGGAAAGAACCCGAAACCGACTGCTTGGACGGGCTTAGCCTCGGCGGGAAGCGCGTGGCCTGTATCTTGGATTGCGGAGGGCATTGGGATTCGCGCTGTACTAGGCGAGTCCGCTGTATGAATCGCCACATTTGAGAGGGGTAGACAGCGTGATGATGCTACGCGCTACCCGGATGCGGGGATTTTAACCGATCGACCGGGCGAGGCAGGTCAGCCGATCAAGACGTCTGCCGGGATCTTCAATTCCTGATTGAGGCGCCGGATCATCGCAAGGCTGAGGCCTCGCTTGCGGTTGAGCACCTCATACACCCGATTCAGGTTTCCGAAATATGGCTGCATATCGCTCGCAGTCAGGCCACCTTGCTCCATCCTGAAGCGAATTGCCTCGATTGCGTCCGGGTGCTCAAGCGGAAAATGATCCGCCTCATAGCGCTCGATCAGGGTTGCCATGATCTCCAGGCGATCCCCTTCCGGGGTGCCGGGAGCCGGATCGATATCCACGAGCGCCGACACGTCGGCCAGCGCCGCCTGATAGTCATCTTCAGTGTGCAGAGGTCGAATGTCCATGCGTTACTCCAGTTCCACGGTTGCCGCATCGGCCCGGTCATACTCGGCGTGTGTCCCGACGAACTTCACATACACAACGCCCACGCGGTATGCAACTGCGACGATCAAGCGGTACTTATTGCCGCCGATGTTAAACACCACACGATTGCTACCGACGAAACTGGCCGACGCGTAGCGGTCCTTGATGTCTTGCGGGGTCGACCATCGCGCCTGGATGGCTTCCTCATGCCACGCCAGCAGCGGCTGCTTTGCTCCCGGGTGCTTCTCGCAGAACATCAGCAGATTTCGTTTCGCAATGATTCGCATGGGCAGATTATAGTCCCAAAATGGGACTATACCAAAACCGAGTCGAACCAGCCAATCAAGTGGCACGAAGCCCGCTTTGAGCAAAGCGGGACCCATGGAATTCTAATGGTGGAATACGCGGTGTCGGGGGGCTAGTGGCTGTACGCCAGAGGAGGGGGGACGCCCGACTCCTGGGCTCATCCTGGGCAGGCCCGGGCAACCGAACAGCAGCGCTGTCGCCCTGCCATGCGATACCGCGCCGCCATGCCATGGCGGCGTGCGCCGGCCTTACTTCTTGTCCGGCTGATTGAACGGGAACGTGCCAAACATGTTCTTGGCCTGGCTTTGCATCTGTTCCTGCATCTGCACGAACAGGTTCTTGCTCTGCTCGATGTAGTTGCTCATCATCCCCTGCATCATCGGGCCCTGCATGTTCATGAACTGGGACCACATGTCGGGGCTGAAGGGCTCGCCGGAGTACAGGCCCTTGGAGTTCTCGGCCAGCTTGCTCTGGATGTCGATGAAGGCCTGGATGTTCTTCTCCAGGTAGGTGCCCATCATGCCCTGCATCGCATGGCCGTAGTAGCGGATGATCTGCGACAGCATGGAGCTGGAGAACATCGGCACGCCGCCCGTCTCTTCTTCGAGAATGATCTGCAGGAGGATGCTGCGCGTGAGCTCGTCGCCGGACTTGGCGTCGATCACCTTGAAGTCTTCGGTATCCATCACGAGCTGCTTGACGTCGGCTAGCGTGATGTAGGTGCTGGTCTGCGTGTCGTAGAGCCGGCGGTTTGGATACTTCTTGATCAGTCGCTCTGCGCCTTTCTTGGTGGTAGCCATCGTGCTCTATCCTTTTATCGTCGCTGTTGCATGCTGCTGCACCGCATGCTGTGCGGTGCGCAAATACGAAGACCGCCAGCGGGGGATACAACGTGTTGACCTGCAACGCATGATCTATTTTGGTGCGGGCTAGCCGCTGCCCTGATTCTATGCCCAACTAGGCACTATTGAAAGCCGGACCCGTTAAGGAAAACCCGCACGGGGCAATGGATTGCGGGAGTTTGGGGACAGGATTGCGGCCCGAGGCCGGCGCGTTGGTGCGGTGCAGGGTGTGCGATGCAATATTGTTGCGGGGTAGCAGGCTTCCCGAGCGGCCGCAATAATAAAAAAGGCCCTCCGCAGAGGACCTTCCCAAGACAAAAAGCCACCCTGGGAAACCGGGGATGGCTCGTCGTCCATCACCCCATGTGCAAGCCGCCGTTCAGCGAGAAATCCGCACCCGTCGAGAAGCCCGACTCTTCGGATGCCAGCCACGCACAGATCGAGGCGATTTCTTCCGGCGCGCCCAGGCGCTTGACCGGAATCGTGCCGACGATCTTGTCCAGCACGTCCTGGCGGATCGACTTGACCATATCGGTGGCGATATAGCCCGGCGATACCGTGTTCACGGTCACGCCCTTGGTCGCCACTTCCTGTGCCAGGGCCATGGTGAAGCCGTGCAGGCCAGCCTTGGCGGTGGAGTAGTTGGTCTGGCCGAACTGGCCTTTCTGCCCGTTGACCGACGAAATGTTGACGATGCGGCCGAAGCCACGATCCGCCATGCCGTCGATGACCTGCTTGGTCACGTTGAACAGCGAGGTCAGGTTGGTGTCGATCACGGCATCCCAGTCGGCGCGCGTCATCTTGCGGAACACCACGTCGCGCGTGATGCCGGCGTTGTTGATCAGGATGTCGACCTCGCCCACTTCGGCCTTGACCTTGTCGAACGCAGCCTTGGTCGAATCCCAGTCGGCAACATTGCCTTCCGAGGCGACGAAATCGAAGCCCAGGGCCTTCTGCTGCTCGAGCCATTTTTCACGGCGCGGCGAGTTGGGGCCGCAACCGGCCACGACCTTGTAGCCATCCTTGGCCAGACGCTGGCAGATGGCCGTTCCAATGCCACCCATGCCACCGGTTACGTACGCAATGCGCTGAGTCATATCTACTCCTTGATGGCTAGTTTTTATTGACGCCGGCGGCGGGAAGCCCTCCCCACCGCCGGCACACCCCTCAGACCAGCTTGCCCGCTCGTTCGTTGCGGCAAGCCCGGCAAAATGTCACTTGCGTTCCACGGCCAGCGCCACGCCCATGCCGCCGCCGATGCACAGCGAGGCCAGGCCCTTGCGGGCGTCGCGGCGCTTCATTTCGTGCAGCAGCGTGACCAGCACGCGGCAGCCCGACGCACCGATCGGGTGGCCAATGGCAATGGCGCCGCCGTTGACGTTGACCTTGGACGTATCCCAGCCCATCTGCTTGTGCACGGCCAGGGCCTGGGCGGCGAAGGCTTCGTTGATTTCCATCAGGTCGAGCTCTTCCACGCTCCAGCCGGCGCGCGACAGGCAGCGCTTGGACGCGGGCACCGGGCCCATGCCCATCACCTTGGGGTCGACACCGGCGGTGCCATAGGCGCGGATCGTGGCCAGCGGGGTCAGGCCGAGTTCCTTGGCCTTGGCTGCCGACATGACCACCACCGCGGCGGCGCCGTCGTTCAGGCCCGAGGCATTGGCGGCGGTCACGGTACCGGCCTTGTCGAAAGCGGGCTTGAGGCCAGCCAGCGCGTCTTGCGTGACGCCGTGACGCACGAACTCGTCGGTGGCGAACATCACCGGGTCGCCCTTGCGCTGGGGAATCGGCACCGGCACGATTTCCTCGTCGAACTTGCCGGCCTTCTGCGCGGCTTCCGCCTTGTTCTGCGAACCGGCTGCGAACTCGTCCTGGGCTTCGCGCGTGATGCCGTATTCCTTGGCGACGTTCTCGGCGGTGACGCCCATGTGGTACTGGTTGTAGACGTCCCACAGCCCGTCCACGATCATGCTGTCGACCAGCTTGGCGTCGCCCATGCGGAAGCCGTCGCGCGAGCCCGGCAGCACGTGCGGAGCGGCGCTCATGTTTTCCTGGCCGCCCGCCACCACGATCTCGGCGTCGCCCGCGGCAATCGCGTTGGCGGCCAGCATCACGGCCTTCAGGCCCGAGCCGCAGACCTTGTTGATGGTCATGGCCGGCACCATCGCGGGCAGGCCAGCCTTCAGCGCTGCCTGGCGCGCCGGGTTCTGGCCGGAGCCGGCCGTCAGCACCTGGCCCATGATCACTTCGCTGACCTGCTCGGGCTTGACGCCGGCACGCTCAAGGGCAGCCTTGATGACGATGGCGCCCAGCTCGGGCGCGGGAATCTTGGCGAGCGAGCCGCCGAACTTGCCCACCGCGGTACGGGCAGCGGATACGATGACGATGTCAGTCATTGGGAGGTCCTCTCCAGTTGGATGCAAATCAGGGGTGAAAGAGGCCGGCCCCGCAAGGCGCCGGCCCGGACAATTCCGGACAATTTCTATGCCTTCGCCTTGACGTAGCGGCCCGGTGCCGGCTCGATGGCGCTGTAGTCCTTGTTGCCGTACTCGGCGGGGGCCGCCTTGCGCGCGCCTGCGTGCTTGGCCAGCCAGTCCGCCCAGTCCGGCCACCAGCTGCCGGCATGCTCGGTGGCGCCGTCGAACCACTCCTGCGCCGAAGCCGGCAGCTTGTCGTTGGTCCAGTGGCTACGCTTCTTCTTGGCCGGCGGGTTAATCACGCCGGCGATATGGCCCGACGCGCCCAGCACGAAACGCAGCTTGTTCTTGAGCAGCCCGGTCGAAGCGTAGGCCGACATCCAGGGCACGATGTGGTCTTCACGCGAGCCGTAGACATAGGTCGGCACATCGATGCTGCCCAGGTCCACCGGCGCGTTGCACACGGTCAGCTTGCCCGGCTCCTTGAGCTCGTTCTGCAGGTAGGTATGGCGCAGGTACCAGCAGTACCAGGGCCCCGGCAGGTTGGTGGCGTCGCCGTTCCAGAACAGCAGGTCGAACGGTACCGGCGTATTACCCTTCAGGTAGTTGTCGACGACGTAGTTCCAGACCAGGTCGTTGGGGCGCAGGAAGGAGAACGTGTTGGCCAGTTCCACGCCGCGCAGCAGCGCGCAAGGCGTGCCTGCCGCGCCACCCAGGGTGGCTTCGCGCAGCTTGACGTGGGCTTCGTCGACGAACAGATCCAGCACGCCGGTATCGGCAAAATCGAGTAGCGTGGTCAGCAGCGTCAGGCTGGCCACGGGGCGCTCGCCGCGCTTGGCCAGCACCGCCAGCGCGGTGGAAACGATGGTGCCGCCCACGCAGAAGCCCAGCACATTGATCTGGTCCTGGCCACTGATCTCGCGCGTGACTTCGATGGCGCGGATGGCCGCATGCTCGATGTAGTCATCCCAGCTGAGTTCGGCCATCGAGGCATCGGGATTGCGCCAGGAGAGCATGTAGACAGTATGGCCCTGCTCCACCATGTAGCTCACCAGCGAGGTCTGCGGCTGCAGGTCGAGGATGTAGTACTTGTTGATGCAGGGCGGCACCAGCAGCAGCGGGCGCGCAAACACCTTGTCGGTGACCGGCTTGTACTGCAGCAACTGGAAGTAGGCGTTCTCGTAGACCACCGCGCCTTCTGTCACGGCCACGTTGCGGCCGACTTCGAAGGCGGATTCGTCGGTCTGCGAGATCTTGCCGCGGCCGAGGTCTTCCAGCATATTACGCACGCCAATCCGCAGCGATTCGCCGCCCGACTCGATCAGCTTTTTCTGCGCCTCCGGATTGGTGACGAGGAAATTGGCCGGCGACATGGCGTCGACCCACTGCGAGATCGCAAAGCGGATGCGCTGGCGGGTCTTGGCATCGGCCTCGACCGCGTCGGCCAGCTCATTCATGGCGCGCGCATTGATCAGGTAGAAAGCGGCCGCGTAGTGGAACGCCGCGCTGCTGCGCCAGGCATCGCCGGAAAAGCGGCGATCGGCCAGGGCCGTGGCGGGATTGGCGCCGCCCTCCGCCATGCTTCGCCAGAGCGCGGTGAAGTCCTTCATGTAGCGTTGCTGGATGTCGGCCAGTTGATCGGGCGCGATCTTCACGCCCGCCATGGCGGAACCCTTCAACGCCTCGAAACCGGGGATAACGGGCATGCCAGGCATGCCCTGCTGGGTCGTCGCACCGTTAGCCTGTGCCTGACGGGACCATTCCAGCCATGTCGCTGGATCAAATGGCCCCGAAGCAAATGAAAACGGTTGGGACTTGTCTTCCTTGTTGGAAGCTGCCGCACCTTTGCCGGTTGCCATGATGTTTCGTCTCTCTGCCGTCACTTATTTGAAAGCTGGCTGGGCGGCGTACCACCACCGCGGGGCTCTCCCCCGCCGCCAGCCTCGGAACCGGCCCGCGCTGACATCCTCGGCTGGTGACGTCATGCGGTATGCTTGCCGGGCACGCCGCGCCGCGGAACCGGATCAGATCGGATCATCGCGACGAAGCCTGCGAATGCCTGCCAGCACACTGCCTTGCAGTGCATTCGAGCCCATTGTTGCCTTGCAATGTTATGCCTGTCAATGCGGAAAGATGCGCGGACCGGCGCTAACCGCAAAATGCGCTCAGCGCGAACCTGCGAGCCTCCCTTTGGCGCCACTCTGGCGTGGGAGCAAGCATGCACGAGAAGGATGAAATTCTGATGTACATCGTTGCAATCGGTTGGCTGTATGTGGTCCTGATGATGGCCATTACCGAGCATACCGTGGTCGCGGGCCTGGCCACGTTCGTCTTTTACGGCCTGTTCCCGGTGGCGATCCTGGTGTACATCATGGGCACACCCGGGCGCATGCGCCGGCGCAAGGCCGAAGAAGCGAGGCAGGCGGAGGGCGCGCAAGCGCACTCCGGCCCCGTAGCGCCTTCAGAATCCGTGGGATCGGTGGAACCAGAAAAGCCGCCTGCCCGGGACTGATGCCGGGACAGGGCTCAGGCGGCCAGCCAGACCAGGCTGGCCATGCGCCCCGTGACGCCGTCGCGTCGATAGGAGTAGAAACGCTGCGCGTCGCTGACGGAGCACGCGTCACCGCCGTAGACCGCGGTACAGCCGGCGCGGGCCAGTCGGATGCGGGCCAGCGCGTAGATATCGGCGAAGTACTTGCCCGCTGCGCCGGCGCGGAATGCGAGATCCACCTGCGCCGTTTCTTCGGCCCGCGCCTGGGCCAGGAAGGCCTGCCTGACCTCGGCGCCAACCTCGAAGGCATCCGGGCCGATGGCCGGGCCGAGCCAGGCCAGCCACTGGGCCTGCCCGCCTGCCTGCTCGCCCATGCGCGCCAGGGTTGCCTCGATCACGCCGCCACACAGCCCGCGCCAGCCGGCGTGCGCGGCGCCAACCACCGTGCCGGCACGGTCGCACAGCAGCACGGGCAGGCAGTCGGCGGTCATCACCGCGCAAACCCGGCCAGCGGTCGTGGCAATGCTGGCGTCCGCCTGCGGGACCACGCCACCGGCGGCAAACTGGTCCTCGGTGGCAATCGCGCAGCCGTGCACCTGTTCCAGCCAGCCCGGCACGGCCGGCAGCCGCGCGGCCAGCCGTGACCGGTTGGCCGCGACGGCGGCGGCATCGTCGCCCACATGGGTGCCCAGGTTCAGCCCGCCCGGGCTGCCGTCAGCGAGGCCGTAGGGACCCTCGCTGACGCCGCCCTGGCGGGTGGTGGACACCGCGCGCACCCGCGCCGGAGCCGGCCAGTCGGGGACCAGCCAAGGCGCTTCAGTCGTCATCGCCGTATTCCCATGCACCGTCCTCGCCTTCCGTCCAGCCGTCGTCCTCGTCTTCGTCACCGGCACGGTCGAAATCGAGCGCTTCGATCAGCGCCTGCAAGTCATCGGGCGGCTGCGCCTCCCACGATACGGTCTTGCCCGTGGCCGGGTGCACCAGCCCAAGCCGGAAGGCGTGGAGCGCCTGGCGCGCCAGCGGCACCGGCAGCGGTGCCTTGATCGCCGGACGCTGGCCGCGCTGGGTGGCGGCGCGATGATAGACCGGGTCGCCCACCATCGGATGGCCGATCGATTCGAAGTGGACGCGAATCTGGTGGGTGCGGCCGGTTTCGAGCTGGCACATCACCATCGAGACATGGCCGCGCCCGAGCGGCACCGTGCCCAGCGTGCGGAAGTGGGTGCGCGAGGGCTTGCCACTGTTGGTGAGCACGATCGCCATGCGGATCCGTTCGCGCGGATCGCGGCCGATCGGCGCATCGATGGTGCCGGACTCGGGCGTCTCGCCCCACACCAGCGCCAGGTAGCTGCGCTTGACGGTACGCGCCTGCAGCTGGCGCACCAGGTCGGTCTGCGCGGTCAGCGTGCGGGCCACCACCATCAGCCCGGACGTTTCCTTGTCAAGCCGGTGGACGATGCCCGCGCGCGGCAGGCTTGCGGCCTCCGGGTAGCGGTGCAGCAGGCCGTTGAGCACCGTGCCGCCCCAGTTGCCGGCGGCAGGATGCACCACCAGGCCGGCGGGCTTGTCGATGACCAGCAGGGTGGCGTCCTCGTACACGACATTGAGCGGCACGTCTTCGGCCACGAAGGCGCGCGATTCGGCCGCCGCCTGCGGACGGACCACGACGCGCTCGCCCATCTGCACGGAGGACTTGGAGCGGCGCGCCTCGCCGTCGACCAGCACCGCCCCGTTCTCGATCCATTGCTGCAGGCGGCTGCGCGAGAAGCCGCTGAGGTGGCGTGCCAACAACTTATCGAGGCGCTCGCCATGTGATGCGCCATCGACTTCAATCTCAACCGGCTGCATCTCCAATTCGATTGGGGATGCCTCCGCTCCCGCCTCCAGGCCGCCTAGCGCGGCCACATCGGTCAGGTCTTCCAGGTCCTCCACCTCGCTCAGGATGTCGGTTGAATCGGCAGCTTGCTGCTCGATGCCCTTGGCGGCGGTTTCCGGCAAGGGGCTTGGGCTATAATGCTTGATGCTATTTTTCATCCGGGATACGTTGCCCATGCAATTGATGAGCATGAAGCGCGCCAGCTGGCGCGCAAGAATTGGAGCGATTCTGCTCGCAGGCGGCTGCGTCATGCTATCGGCGTGCGGCCTGCTGTCGGATCAACCAGACGAAACTGCCGGCTGGTCGGCTAACAAATTATATTCGGAAGCCAAGGACGCACTAGATTCCGGCGACTTTACCCGGGCTGTGAAGCTGTACGAGAAGCTGGAGGGACGTTATCCCTTCGGCCGTTTCGCCCAGCAGGCACAGATCGATACCGCCTACGCCAACTACAAGGACGGCGAAAACGCCGCCGCGCTTGCGTCGGTCGACCGCTTCATCCAGTTGCATCCGAATCACCCGAACGTGGATTATGCCTATTACCTGAAGGGCCTGATCAACTTCAATGACAATTTGGGCTGGCTTGGCCGTTTTTCCGGCCAGGACCTGAGCGAGCGTGACCCCAAGGCCGCGCGCGCCGCTTATGACGCCTTCAACACGCTGGTCACGCGCTTCCCGGACAGCAAGTACACGACGGATGCCGCCGCGCGCATGCAATACATCGTGAACTCGCTGGCCCAGCACGAGGTCCATGCGGCGCGCTACTACTACCGGCGTGGCGCCTACCTGGCCGCCGCCAACCGGGCCCAGCAGGCGCTCAAGGACTATGACGGCGCTCCGGCCAACGAGGAAGCGCTGTACATCATGATCCGCTCGTACGATTCGCTGGGCATGAAGGACTTGCGCGACGATACCGCCCGCGTGATGGAAAAGAACTTCCCCAACAGCGATTACATCAAATACGGGGAACGCCGCAAGGACAAGTCCTGGTGGGAAGTGTTCTGAAGTTCTGAACGCCAGCACATGCACTTGAGTACGCCGGTCGCGCCAGCGTCCCGGCAACAAAAAACCCGATCGCAAGATCGGGTTTTTTGTTTGTTGCTTGCCGCCGCGCAAGGCGGTCAATCAAGCGCGGCCTCGCCTCCGGCGTCGTCAGCGGCCGGCGCGCCTTCGCCATCGCGCAGCGACTCCAGGAAGCGGACCACCGTCTCGGCCTCGCGCGTGCGCTTGAAGGGCGGCAGGCTTTGCCAGATCTGGCGGCCGTAGGGCTTCTCCACCAGCCTCGTATCGCAGATCACCAGCACGCCACGGTCGGATTCCGAGCGGATCAGCCGCCCCGCGCCCTGCTTGAGCGTGATCACGGCGTGCGGCAACTGATGCACGGCGAACGGGCTCAGGCCCTTCTTCTGCAGGACTTCCATGCGCGCCGCCAGCACGGGGTCGTCTGGCGGGGCAAACGGCAGTTTGTCGATGATGACCAGCGAGAGCGCCTCGCCGCGCACGTCGACGCCTTCCCAGAAGCTCTGGCTGCCCACCAGCACCGCATTGCCGAGTTCGCGGAAACGATCCAGCAATTCGGTACGGCTGGCCTGGCCCTGGACCAGCAAGGGCAACTCCAGGCCGCGTTCCGCGAAGGCCTCGTAAAGCAGGTCGGAGGCGCGCTGCACTGCCCGCAGCGTGGTGCACAGCAGGAAAGCGCGGCCGCCGGCGGCCTCGATCAGCGGCAGTGCGGTCTGCACCACGGCGTCGGTGAACTGCGGCGACTGCGGCGCCGGCAGGTCGCGCGGCACGTAGAGCAAGCCCTGGGTGGCGTAGTCGAACGGGCTGGGCAACGTTAGCGACTTATCCTTGTCCAGGCCGAGCTGGGCCGCATAGTGCGTGAAATTGCCCTTCACGGATAGCGTGGCCGAGGTGAAGATCCAGGCGCGCGGGTGCCCTTCGCGCTGGCGCGTGAAGATCGGCGCGATCGACAAGGGCGTGCGGTGCAACTGCACGGTCTGGGAGAACACCTCGACCCAGCGCACGGTTTCCGGTCCGAATGCCGCGCTGGCCGGGGCTTTTTCATCGCCCTCTACGGCGGCAGGCGGCGGCGCCCCCTTGGAATCGTTGCGCCAGGCGGCCAGCCGCTGGTCGAGCTCCACCGCGCGGCGATGGCACTGCTCCAGCGACTCGGCGCGTTCGGCCTGGCTTTCCAGCAGGGTCACGAACTCCGACAGGGCGGTTTCGAGCGCATCCAGCGTCTCGAAGAACGGCTTGCCGATGCGGGGATCCGCCTCGATCTGGCTCACCGCCAGGCGGGAATTGTCCCGGGTGAAGGCCAGGCGCAGGTCCCGCGCGGCGCGCTCAAGGGGTGCCGCGATCCGCACCCAGTCGGCGGCGTCCCGCGCATGCGAGAGGCCTTCGGCCACGGTGTCCCGCGCGAGCTCCAGCAACTGGCTGGTGGACAGGCTCTCGCCGAAAAACAGCGTGGCCGTATCGGGGAGCTGGTGCGCTTCGTCGAAGATCACCGTATTGGCAGCCGGCAGCAGCTCGGCCATGCCGGTGTCGCGCAGCACCACGTCGGCAAAGAACAGGTGGTGGTTGACCACCACGATGTCCGCCTGCTGTGCTTCCTTGCGGGCGCGCATCACAAAGCACTCTTTGTAGCTCGGGCACTCGGTGCCGAGGCAGTTGTCGCGGGTCGAGGTGACCAGCTGCCAGACCGGCGCGTTTTCCGGCACCGAGGCCAGCTCGCCCTTGTCGCCTGACGACGTGACCTTGGCAAAGCGGGCGATCTCGCGCAGCCAGGCGGCATCCTGGCGCGAAGCCAGGCGGCCCTGGATCTCGGCCCGCTCCAGATGGTAGTGGCAGAGATAGTTGGCCCGCCCCTTGAGCAGCGCCACCGATACCGGCACATTGAGCGCTTTGCGCACCGTGGGGATATCACGCAGGAAGAGCTGGTCCTGCAGGTTCTTGGTGCCGGTAGAGAGGATCACCTTGCCGCCCCACAGCATGGCCGGAACCAGGTAGGCGAAGGTCTTGCCCGTGCCCGTGCCGGCTTCGACGATGACCGTATCCGCGCGCTCGATCGCCCCGGCCACGGCTGCGGCCATTTGCTCCTGCGCCGCGCGTGGGCGATAGCCCTCGATGCCGGTGGCCAGGGTCCCGGTCTCGGCAAAGATGGTGGCCAGTTGGGCGGCGTGCGAAGCCGCCGTGCCGGACGGCCCGGCGGCGCTGGCCGCCGGCGTCTCGGGCGCTTCAGGCGTATCAGGCGTAGCGGACTGATCAGACGGATCTGACGTTACGGTGGCGGCGGGCAGGTCTTCGGAGTCAGGCAAGGCGAGGCTTTTTGGCGAGCCGCTTCAAGTGCGGCCCGGGACAAGGGGAATCAGGCGGGCACGTCCGGCTCGAGCTGAAGCTGGAGCAAGGTAATCGCATCCTTGAGCTTGAGACGGCGCTTTTTCAGTCGGCGCAGTTGCAGCTCGTCATGCGAGGCATCAGCCGCCATGCGGTCGATCAGGTAATCGAGATCGCGATGCTCGATCTGCAGCTCCATGATCTGCCGCGATAAGGTATTCAGGTTGCGGTCCATCAGCTCTCCCGCTCAAGGCCGGCGCTGGGCGCCGGCGGGCCGGTACGGCAAGTGACGTGGGCGCGGCCAGGTGCATCGCGCCGACGTCTGGCACCGGCTATTGTCGCCGGTATTGCCCCCGGCTGTGGGCGCGGCGTCTCGCCGCTCAGAAACCGAAGGGACGCGGCGCGGACGCCGGCCCCTGCTGCTCCTTGGCCTTGGCACGACGCTCATCGACGTCTTTCTGCCGTTGCGCGGCATCGCGCTGCTTTTGCTTGTAGGCCTTTACATTTTCCTGCCGCTGCTTGGCCTGCTGCGCGCCCTGCTCCTGCGCGGCCTTGATGCGGGCGTCGAAGTCGGCTTGCTTCTTGTCATGGGCCTGCGCATTGGCGGCGCGCTGCGGCGCATCGGCCTCGTGCTGCGCATCGCGCAGTTTCTGCTCCTGCTGCTTGCGCTCGTAGCTTTCGCGGCTGGTGCGCTCGTTGGCGTCGCGGCTGGGCTGCTCCGCTTCGTACTGGGCGCGCTGGATCGCCTGTTGCCGGTCACGCTCGGCCGCCTTGAATGCGCGCTCCGCGTCACCGACCTCAAGCTCCCGCTTGCGCAGCACCTGCAACTCGGCACGCTGCGCGTCCTTGGCCTTGTCGATGCAATGCGTGACAAAGAACTTGTTGTAGCAATCGTGCTCCGCCGTGCCATAGCGATAAGTGGTCCAGGCACGCGAGTCGCTGATGGCCTTGCGTTCCGCGGCGAAATCCCGGGGCGGCGTTTGCGCCGCGGGCGCCGCGGGTGCCACGGTAGGGGCTTGCGCGGCACCAGGGGCCGCCTGCGCCTGGCCAAGCGTTGGCAGGAACAACGCCGCCAGGCCAGTGGCAAGCACGGCGAGCCGCACCTGCGCCGGCAGGAAGCGGGCCGCGCGGAGCACGGCCAGGGTGGCGAGGCGGTCGGGGAACGCGACCGCTTGGGCGGTCGGATGTGGCTTGACGATCATGCTCGGATTCTAACATCCGCCCCGCCGGTTGCCGCGCATGTTGCCACGCTTGTTGACATACAAGCCGGCCGGCATCCTCACGCCGCGCCATCGCCCCTGCGGGCACCCTGGGTCACGCAGGCAGCCCCCCCGCCCCAAGCACCCCGCCGCGGGGCGCCAAGCTTGTGGCAAAATGCCCCGCTTTCGACCGACTGTTTTCCTGATGTCCACTCTGCCAGCTTCCGTCATGCAAAAGATCGTGTCGCTCATCGCGGCCGAACTGTCCGTCCAACCCCGCCAGGTGGCGGCGGCCGTAGAACTGCTCGACGAAGGCGCGACCGTGCCGTTCATTGCGCGCTATCGTAAGGAAGTGACCGGCAACCTGGACGACACGCATCTGCGTAACCTGGAAGAACGCCTGCTCTATCTGCGCGAGATGGAAGAGCGCCGCGCCACCATCCTCGCCTCGATCGAGGAACAGGGCAAGCTGACGCCCGAACTGCGCGCAGCCGTCGAAGGCGCAGAGACCAAGCAGGTCCTGGAAGATCTCTACCTGCCCTACAAGCCCAAGCGTCGCACCCGCGCCCAGATCGCCCGCGAATGCGGGCTGGAGCCGCTGGCGCTCGCGCTGCTGGCCGACCCCACGCTGGACCCGCAGGCCGAGGCCGCCAAGTACGTCAACGGCAACCCCACCGCCGACGGCGGCGTGCCGGACATCAAGGCCGCGCTGGATGGCGCGCGCGACATCCTGTCGGAACAGTTTGGCGAAACCGCCGAACTGCTCGGCAAGGTACGCGAGCACCTGTGGAGCAATGGCCTGGTCACCTCGTCGGTGATGGAAGGCAAGGAAGGCGCGGAAGAGGAAAAATTCCGCGACTACTACGAATACAGCGAAACCATCCGCACCATCCCGTCCCACCGCGCGCTGGCGCTGTTCCGCGGCCGCAATGCCGGCGTGCTGATGGTCAAGCTCGGCCTGGGCGAGGAACAGGACGCCATGGTGCCGCACCCGTGCGAAGGCATGATCGCGCGCCATGTCGGCATCCAGAACCAGAACCGCCCGGCCGACAAGTGGCTGGCCGATGTCTGCCGCTGGTGCTGGCGCGTCAAGGTGCAGCCGCACCTCGAAACCGAGCTGCTGACCCAGCTGCGCGAAACTGCCGAGGGCGAAGCCATCAAGGTGTTCGGCCGCAACCTGCACGAGCTGCTGCTGGCCGCGCCGGCTGGCCCGAAGTCCGTGATGGGCATCGACCCGGGCATCCGCACCGGCTGCAAGGTGGCCGTGGTCGACGCCACCGGCAAGCTGATCGACACCGCCACCATCTACCCGCACGAGCCGCGCCGCGACTGGAACGGCTCGCTCGCCACGCTGGCGCGCATGGCCAAGCAGCACAATGTCATGCTGGTCTCGATCGGCAATGGCACCGCCAGCCGCGAAACCGACAAGCTGGTGCTGGACCTGATGAAGGCGTTGCCCGAGGCCAAGCTGACCAAGATCGTGGTCAGCGAAGCCGGCGCCTCGGTCTACTCCGCATCCGAGCTGGCCGCCAAGGAATTCCCGGACCTCGACGTGTCGATCCGTGGCGCGGTCTCGATCGCTCGCCGCCTGCAGGATCCGCTGGCGGAACTCGTCAAGATCGATCCGAAATCGATCGGCGTGGGCCAGTACCAGCATGACGTGAACCAGCGCGAGCTGGCCCGCGCGCTGGACGCCGTGGTGGAGGACTGCGTGAACGCCGTGGGCGTGGACGTGAATACCGCCTCGGCCCCGCTGCTGGCCCGCGTGTCCGGCCTGAACACGGTGCTGGCGCGCAATATCGTCGAGTACCGCGATGCCAACGGCGCCTTCCCCAATCGCGCCGCGCTCAAGAAGGTGCCGCGCCTGGGCGACAAGACGTTCGAGCAAGCCGCCGGCTTCCTGCGCGTCAACGACGGCGACAATCCGCTGGACCGCTCCTCGGTCCACCCGGAAGCCTATCCTGTGGTCAAGCGCATCCTGGACCATATCAAGAAGGGCCTGCCGGATGTCATGGGCAATCGCGATGCGCTGCGCGGCCTGTCGCCGACCACCTTCACCGACGAGACCTTCGGCCTGCCGACGGTGCGCGACATCCTTTCCGAACTGGAAAAGCCCGGCCGCGATCCGCGCCCCGAGTTCAAGACCGCCACCTTCCAGGACGGCGTGGAAGACATCAAGCACCTGCAGCCGGGCATGGTCCTCGAAGGCGTGGTCACCAACGTTGCCGCCTTTGGCGCGTTCGTCGATATCGGCGTGCACCAGGACGGACTGGTCCACATCTCCGCCCTGTCCACCAAGTTCATCAAGGACGCGCACGAAGCGGTCAAGGCTGGCCAGATCGTCAAGGTCAAGGTGATGGAGGTGGACGTCAAGCGCAACCGCATTGGCCTGACCATGCGCCTGGATGACGAACCCGGCCAGGGCCCGGCGCGCGCGGGCCAGACGGACCGCGGCAATGCACCGCGCCAGGGTCAGGGCCAGCGCCCCGGCCAAGGCAAGGGCTTCGGTGGCGGCCAGCGCCGCGAGGAGCCGTCCGGCGCCATGGCGGCGGCCTTCGCCAAGCTCAAGCGCTGAGCATCGCGCGGCTGACGTAAAAAGCCCCTGTGCCATGCACAGGGGCTTTTTTTCTTGCCGCGGGCGATGCCCGAGGGCTACAAAATCCCGACATCAAAGAATTTTGCAGCCCTCGGGCATCAAGTGAGGCTATCCAAGCCGAAACTACGCCACGCGAACCGAGGGCGCAGCCGTCAGATCTCCACCTTGGTCCCCAGCTCGACCACCCGGTTAGCCGGAATCTGGAAGAAGTCCGAGGGCTTGGCGCCGTTCTGATGCATCCAGGCAAACAGGCTTTCGCGCCACATCGACATGCCCGGCAGCTTCGACGGAATCACCGATTCGCGGGCGATGAAGAACGAGGTCTCCATCAGCTCGAACTGCATGTTGAGCTTGCGCTGGGCCAGGTCCAGCACCCGCTGCACATCCGGCGTTTCCTTGAAGCCGTACTCGGACTTGAGGATGAACACGCCGCCGCCAAGATCCTTGCAGGTCAGGCGATGGTCATCGTCCACATAGGGCACGTCGCGCGTGACAAAGCTCAGGAACACCACGCGCTCATGCAGCACGCGGTTGTGCTTGAGGTTGTGCAGCAGCGAAACCGGTACCGACTCGGTGTTGCCGGTCAGGAATACGGCCGTGCCTTCGACCCGATGCGGCGGGTGCGCCAGCAGGCCGCCGATAAACGGCTCGAGCGGAATGCCATCTTCCAGGCTGCGTGCGCGCAGCAGCTTGCGCCCGCTGTGCCAGGTCATCAGCAGGAAGAAGGCGGTGGCGCCCATCAGCAGCGGGAACCAGCCGCCCTCGGCGATCTTGAGCAGGTTGGCCGAGAAAAATGCCAGGTCGACCAGTAGGAACGTCAGGCCGATCAAGGTCACCAGGACCGGGTTCCACTTCCACACATTGCGCATGACCACGGCAGCCAGGAATGTGGTGATCACCATGGTGGTCGTCACCGCGATACCGTAGGCGGCCGCCAGGTTGTCGGACTTCTTGAAGGCCACCACCACGATCACCACCAGCACCAGCAGGATCCAGTTGATGACCGGCAGGTAGATCTGGCCGATTTCAGCAGCCGAGGTGTAGCGGATGCGCATGCGCGGCACGAAGCCCAGCTGGATGGCCTGGCTGGTCAGCGAGAAGGCGCCCGAGATGACGGCCTGCGAGGCGATCACCGTGGCGCCCGTGGCCAGCAACACCATGGGCATCAGCAGGGGCTGCGGCACCATCAGGTAGAACGGGTTGCTGATGGCTTCGGGGTTCTGCAGCAGCATCGCGCCCTGGCCAAAATAGTTCAGCATCAGGCACGGCATGACCACCGCGAACCAGCCCGTGCGGATCGGCCGGATGCCAAAGTGGCCCATGTCCGCGTACAGCGCTTCGGCGCCGGTCAGCACCAGGAACACCGAGCCGAGCACCACGAACGCCTGCAGCGAATGCTCCATCAGGAAGGTCACCGCATAGTACGGGTTGACTGCCATCAGGATCGTGGGCACATGCATCATGTGGTACACGCCCAGGGCGCCGAGCGCCAGGAACCACACCATCATGATGGGCCCGAACAGCTTGCCCACGGCGGCGGTGCCGCTGCGCTGGATCATGAACAGGGCCACGAGGATCACCAGCGTGATCGGTATGACGAAGTGCGACAGCCCGGGCGCGGCGATCTCCAGGCCCTCCACCGCGGACAGGACCGAGATCGCCGGGGTAATCACCGCGTCGCCATAGAACATGCAGGCGCCGAAGATGCCGAACATCATCAGCAGCTTTGCCATGCGCGAGCGCGGCGCCGCGGTACGCAGCGCCAGCGCCATCAGGGCCAGGATGCCGCCCTCGCCGTCGTTGTCGGCGCGCATGACGAACATCACGTACTTGAGCGACACCACGATGATCATCGCCCAGAACAACATGGAGATGATGCCCATGACAGCGGCTTCGCTAAAGGGGATGCCGTGCTCGGTGCTGAAGCACTCCTTCAGGGCGTACAACGGGCTGGTACCGATATCGCCGAAGACGACGCCGATCGCCCCGATCACCAGCGCTCGCTTGCTGGGACTTTCGACGAAATAATGACTGGATGCGGGCTGGGTCATGGATAAAGGTAAGGTTGAAAGGCTCGTGCAACGGCATCGGCGCACGGTATGTGCGCCTGAGATGGCGCAACGGCACCGCGCCGCTATTGCATTGCACAAACGCGCGCCATTCTAGATGAAGTGCCGGGTGACGACCACTAGGGAGCATCCTGCCTTGAGGAACCTGCCTGGTGCTGGTGACGTGGCAAGCATGCGAGGGAAGTCCCGCCTGGTCAAGCGCTTGCGCGGGGTGGACCACCAAATTGCATACGAATAGGGGGATTCGCACGTTGCTGCACGGCCACAGATTGTGCGCATTTAGTCACAAACAAGCGCCGATCAGGCGCCGATCAGACGCCAAGATAGCGGTCCAGCAAGCCGGGGTCCACCGCCAGTTCGGCCGCAGGCCCGTTCATGACGACCATGCCCTTTTCCAGCACCACCACGCGATCGGCATTGGCCAGCACCGTACGGTAGTTGCGATCCACCACCACGGACGCAATGCCGGTGGCGCGCACGGTGGCAATGACCTGCCAGATCTCGGCGACAATGCGCGGCGCCAGCCCTTCGGTCGCCTCATCCAGGATCAGGCAGTCGGGGTTGGTCATCAGGGCCCGGCCGATCGACAGCATCTGCTGCTCGCCGCCGGACAGTTGCTGCCCGCCGTGGCCAAGGCGCTCCTTGAGGCGCGGGAACAGGTCCAGCACCCTTGCCTCGTCCCAGTCCATCCGGCCAGACGGCCCTTTGCGCGCCGCCATCAAGAGGTTCTCGCGCACCGATAGATTGGGGAAGATGCCCCGTCCTTCGGGCACATAGGCCACGCCCAGGCGCGCCACTTCATACGGCTGCGCACGGGAGACGTCGCGCCCGGCGGCGAGGATGGTGCCCTTGCGCTGCCGCACATGGCCAAGCAGGGTGCGCAGCAGCGTGCTCTTGCCCATGCCGTTGCGCCCCAGCAAGCCCACGGTCTCGCCTGCGCCGACGCTGAAATCGATCCCGCGCAGGACATGGCTGCTGCCATACCAGGCATGCACGCCGCGTGCCGCAATCATCTCGCTTTGCGCGCTCATGCCGCCTGCTCCCCATGCAGGGCCGGTTGACGGGAGACTGCCCCGTCCTCGCCGTCCTCACCGTCCTCGCCCAGGTAAGCCTGCTGGACTTCGCGATTGACACGGATCGCGTCGGGATCGCCCGAAGCGATCACGGTGCCGTTGACCATTACCGTGATCCGGTCCGCGATCGAGAACACTGCCTCCATGTCGTGCTCGACCAGCAGCACCGCATGGCCATCGCGCAGCGAACGCAACAGCGCAAGCATGCGCGCCGACTCCTCCGCACCCATGCCGGCCAAAGGCTCATCCAGCAGCAGGACGGTGGGCTGGGTGGCCAGGCACATCGCCACCTCGAGCTGGCGCTTCTGGCCATGCGACAGCGCCGCGGCAACGGTATCCGCACAGCCAGCCAGGCCGGCGCACTCCAGGGCTTCGTCGCCCAGCGCGCGGCTGGTGCGGCAGCGCTGCGCGCCCTCCCACAGCCGCCAGGCCCGCTGCGTGCGCGACTGCGCCGCCAGGCGGCAGTTCTCGCGCACCGTCAGCGGCAGGAAGATATTGTTGCGCTGGTAGCTGCGGCCCACGCCCTCGCGCGCCAGGCGCGGCTGCGACCAGCCGGTCACGTCGCGACCCTGCAATTGCAGCGCGCCCGACGAAGGCGGCAGTTCGCCCGACAGCATATTGATCAGCGTGGACTTGCCCGCGCCATTGGTGCCGATCACCGCATGGATCTCGTGCAAGGCCAGGTCCAGGTCCACGTCGCCCACCGCGGTGAGGCCACCAAAGCGGCGCGTCAGCTTGCGGGCCGACAAGACCGGTGCAGGTACGGGTGTGTTCATCGGGATCCTCCTTCGCGCCGGCGCGCGACGCCACGGGCCAGGCTGATCAGTCCATGCGGCAGCAAGGCCACCGCCACGATGACAAAGCCGCCCATCAGCAACTGCCAGTGCTTGGTCAGCGTGCTGAACCACTCGGCGAGCAAGACGAAGGAGAAGGCCCCAAGCACCGCGCCCGCCAGGCTGCCGGCGCCACCCAGGATCACCATCAGCATGGCGTTGCCGGACTGGTGCCAGGACGCGATCTCCGGATTGACGAAGCCGTACTGGATGGCATACAGGTAGCCCGCCAGGCCGGCAAAGGTGCCGGCCACCACGAATGCGCCAAGCTGGTAGCGATAGGTGGCATAGCCGGCGGCACGCATGCGCTGCTCGTTATGCTTGATGCCCACCAGCGCATGGCCGAAGCGCGAGCGCAGCACCACCGCCAGCCCCGCCACCGTGAGCACCAGCGCGCCGAGCACCAGCCAGTAGAAATGCGTGACGTCGTTCACGTCGAACGGGTGCGCCCCCAGCAGGCCGAACTCCGGCCGGAAGTAGATATAGGTACCGTCGCTGCCGCCCGCGATCTTGGTGTCGTGAAAGACGAAATACACCATCTGCGCGAACGCCAGCGTGACCATGATGAAATAGATGCCGCGCGTGCGCAGCACCAGCGCCCCCACCACCAGCGCCAGCAGCGCCGCCGCGCCAAGCGCGCCCAGCAGCAATAACCAGCCGTTGCCCGGACCGGCCTGGGGCGCCATCATCGCGGTGGCGTAGGCGGCCATGGCAAAGTAGGCCGCGTGGCCCAGGCTGACCAGCCCGGTGTAGCCGATCAGCAGCTGCAGCGACAGCGCGAAGATGGCCATGATCATGACCTTGCTGAGCAGCTCGATATAAAAACGCTGCCCATCCGAATTCAGCAGCAGCGGCAGCACCGCCAGCGCCGCAAACGCCACCAGCCAGCCCAGCCCGCCCAGCCAGGGCATGGGCCCGGTGCGCGCGCGCACCGGGCCGTCCAATGCATTGGTATCGCTCGGCATATCCCTACCCCGCCTTGAACAAGCCCTGGGGTTTCCAGAGCAGGATGAGTGCCATCAGCAGATAGACCAGCACGCCGGAGGCCTCCTGCCAGAACACCTTGCCGAAGGTATCGACGAAACCTAGCAGCAGCGAGGCCACCATGGCCCCCTTGACCGAGCCGATGCCACCGATCACCACCACCACGAAGCACACGATCAGCACCTGGCTGCCCATGCCGGGATAGACCGAGGACACTGGCGCGGCGATCATGCCGGCCAGCACCGCCAGGGCCACGCCCAGCGCAAACACGAAGCGGTACAGCACCGTGACGTTGATGCCCAGCGACTGCACCATCTCGCGATTGGTAGCGCCAGCGCGAATCATCATGCCAAGCCGTGTACGGCGGATCACCAGGTACATGGCCACGGCCACCAGCAGGCAGATCGCGGAGATAAACAGGCGATAGACCGGATAGGTCATGTCATTGCCGATCGGCAGCGACCAGTCGAGCATGGCCGGCACGGTCACGCCATGTACGTCGTCATCCACCAGGATGCTGCGCAGTTCCTCGAACACGAGGATGAGCCCGTAGGTCATCAGCACCTGCTGGAGATGCTCGCGCTCGTAGAGATAGCTGAAGAACACCCATTCCAGCACATAGCCGAACGCCACCGCCAGCACGATGCCCAGCGGAATGGCGATCAGCAGGCTGCCGGTCAGCCCGGCCAGCGTGAAGGCCAGGTAGGCGCCCAGCATGTAGAAGCTGCCGTGGGCGAGGTTGATCACGCCCATGATGCCGAAGATCAACGTCAGGCCGCTCGCGACAAGAAAGAGCAGCAAGCCGTACTGGATGCTGTTAAGGCACTGAATGAAGAAGGAAACGATATCCATGGATATCCATGCGGCAAAGCGGCAACTCGGTTGCGGTATGCGGCCCGCCAAGAGGCGCCGGGCCGGACTTCGGCCCGGCG
>NZ_BAAILO010000460.1:48903-89597 GCF_054589115.1 Cupriavidus sp. 8B
CGCCTTCACCGCGACGCCGCCCAGCTTGTTCTCGCGGCCATCGACCTTGCGCAGATAGAAATCCTGCACCGGATTGTGCGCCTTCGACAGCGTGAAAGCACCGCGCGGGCTATCCACCTTGGTCTGCTCCATCGCCTTGATGACCTCGGCCTTCTTGCTCATGTCGCCCTTGACCGCGCTGGCGCCGGCAGCCAGCAACTGGGCGGCGTCGTAGCCCTGCACGGCGTACACATCAGGCTGCAGCTTGTAGGCCTTGGCGTATTCCAGGCGGAAACTCTTGTCGCGCGGGTTGGACAGGCCGTCGGCATAGTGCAGCGTGGTTTCGATGCCTTGCGCTGCGGCGCCCTGCGCCTCCAGCGTGCCGTCGGTGAGGAAGCCCGACGCGTAGAGCGGGATCTTGTCCTTGAGGCCTGCCGCGGCCCAGTCCTTGACGAATTTCACGGCGCCACCGCCGGCGAAGAACACGAAGACCGCATCGGGCTTGATCGATGCAACCTCGGTGATCAACGCCTGGAATTCCACGTTGGGGAACGGCAGGCTCAACTCCTTCACCACCTTGCCGCCCTTGGCCTCGAAGGCTTCCTTGAAGCCCTTGACCGACTGCTCCCCGGCTGCGTATTTCCACGTCAGCGTGACCACTTTCTTCATGCCGCGCTCGGCCAGCACGTGGCCCATGGCGTAGCCCGGCTGCCAGTTCGAGAACGAGGAACGGAAGATATTGGGGCCGCACAGCGGGCCGGTGGCTTCATCCACGCCCGCGTTGGGAATGATCAGCAGCGTGTTGTTTTCCTTGGCCACCTTGACGATGCCCATCTGCACGCCCGAGTGCACCGTGCCCACCACCACATCGACCTGGTCGCGCTTGATCAGCTTGGTGGCGTTCTCCGGCGACTTGGCCGGATCGGACTCGTCGTCCACCTTGAAGTACTCGATCTCCCGCCCGCCCAGCTTGCCGCCCTGCTCCTGCACGTACATCTTGAAGCCATTCTCGATGGCGTTGCCCAGCGATGCATAGGTGCCCGTGTAAGGCAGCATGAAGCCAACCTTGATCTTGCCGGTGCCCTGGGCATTGGCGCCCGCGGCGAAGGCAAGGGATGCAGCGATGGCTAGGCATGCGGGGGCCAGCCCGCGCGATGTGAAGCGATGCATGGATGTCTCCTGGTGGTCAAGCCGACTTCCGTCGCCTGGGCCGGCATCGCCAGCCTGCCGGGCTCCCATCCGTTCGCGGCATTCGCAGACCTCGCTAGCTGCCAGACGGGGGAACTGCAGGCCGACGCGCGGGGGGGCGCGGAATTATTTTAGGTATGAAGTATGTGCCGTTATAAACCTGACCGCCGCGTCCGTCAACGGCCCCGGCTGGTCGCGGTGTGGCGAGTGGCCGCATCGCGGGAGTTTAAGCAGGACGGTTTGTGGCGCATATCGATGGATACCCTCAATCTGCGCCATGGTGCCGTACTCGTCGTCCTCGCCCTGCACCGCCAGCACGGGACAACGGATCTCCGACAGCAACGGACGCAGGTCGAAGGCGCGGAACGCCGGATCGAGCCAGATATCGTTCCAGCCCCAGAAGGCGGAATCCACATCGTCGTGGTGGCGCGCCAGCTTGCTGCGCAGATCCGTCTGCAGGTAAGCCTCTCGCGTGGCCTGGATGCTGCTCACAGAGACATCCTCGACCAGGGTATGCGGCGCCAGCACAGTGATGCCGTCTACCGCCTGCGGAAAGCTCGCGGCATGGATCAGCGCGATCGAGCCGCCGTCGCTGTGGCCGAACAGCCAAGGCTTGCCACGTTTGCGGCCGGGCCCGATCTCGAGTACGTCGAACAGCGCCGGCAGGGCCTCGCGCGCCTGGCGGTGCATATAGTCGACGCCCCACTTTTCCGCGGCGGGACGCGGGGTCGAGCGCCCATAGCCATAGCGCGACAGCACCAGCCCGCGAAAGTCGCCGGCCTCGCACAGCATGGCGGGATAATCGCGCCACATGCTGATCGAGCCCAGCCCTTCGTGCAGGAAGACCACCAGCGGGCGCTCGTGGCGCTCTGGCCGCAGCCACTGGATCTCCACCTGGATACGGCGTCCGTCGAACGGGATTTCCACCAACTCGCTTTGCATGCCCTTGCCTTTCATCATCATTCGGTCGTTGCCGGCACGATCGCCGGCCCCGGTGTGGCGCCTGCGGTGGCCGCCTGCGCAGCCTCCTCGCGCTGGCGCAGTCGAAAGCGCTGGATCTTGCCGGTGGCCGTCTTTGGCAACTCGGCCACGCACTCGATCTGGCGCGGATACTTGTACGGGGCCAGCCGCGACTTGACGAACGCCTGCAGCTCCGCCGCCATGCCGTCGTGCCAGGACTGGCCGGGGCGCAGCACCACGAAGGCTTTCGGCTTGACCAGTTCGTCCGCGTCAGCCACGCCGATCACCGCGGCCTCCAGCACGGCAGGGTGCAAGGCCAGCACGGCCTCGACCTCGAATGGCGAGACGTAGATGCCGCCCACCTTGAGCATGTCGTCGCTGCGCCCGGCGTAGATGAAATAGCCATCCGCATCCTGCAGGTACTTGTCGCCGCTGCGGGTCCATTCGCCCACGAAGGTGTCGCGGGTCTTGTCACGGTTGCCCCAGTACATCAGCGCGGCGCTCGGGCCCTTGATAAAGAGGTCGCCGATCTCGCCGTGCGCGCAGGGCTGGCCCGCTTCATCGAGCAGCCTCAGCGCATAGCCGGGAACCGGCTTGCCGGTGGTGCCGTAGCGCACATCGCCGGGACGGTTCGACAGGAAGATATGCAGCATCTCCGTGGAGCCGATGCCATCAAGGATGTCGCAGCCAAAATGCGCGTGAAAGCGGTCGCCGATATCCTTGGGCAGCGCCTCGCCCGCCGAGGTGCATACGCGCAGCGAAACGTCCGGCCGTGCCGGCAGGTCGCTCGCGGCCAGCATGCCGGCGTAGAGCGTGGGCACGCCGCAGAACACGGTCGGGCGCTGCTCGCGCAGCCGGCGAAATACCGCCTGCGGCGTCGGGCGTTCGGCCATCAGCACGGTGGTGGCGCCAACCGCCAGCGGAAAGGTCAGCGCATTGCCCAGGCCATAGGCGAAGAACAGCTTCGCCGCGGAAAAAACCACGTCATCCTCGCGCAGGCCAAGCACCTGGCGCGCATAGAGATCGGCGGTATGGAACAGGTTGCCATGCGTGTGCACGGTGCCCTTGGGACGCCCCGTGGAGCCGGACGAATACAGCCAGAATGCGATGTCGTCCGGCCGGGTGGCGGCAGCGCCTTCCAGCGGCACGCCCTGCCCGGCCATCTCGGCCACGCTCGGTCCCGGGCCGGCGCTGCCTGCATCCGGTGCGGCGAGGATCAGCGCGGGCGCGGTGCCAGCCTTGCCGATGGCATCGCGCATGACGCAGGCCAGCGGCGCCGAGACCACAGTTGAGCGCGCGCCGCTGTGCTCCAGCATGTACGCGTAGTCGTCGACGGTCAGCAGGGTGTTGACAGCCACGGGCACCACGCCGGCCAGCAGGCAGCCGAGGAACACCGTGGGGAAATCGATGGTGTCGAGCGCACACAGCAGCAGGCGCTCCTCGGGGCGGATCCCGGCATGCAGCAGGGCCGCGGCAAAGCGCCGGCTGCGCTGGTCGAGCGCGGCGAAACTGAGCGAGCCGGCATCGTCCACGTAGGCGGTCTTGTCGGCACGGCCCGCCGTCAGATTGCGCGACAGCAGATCGGCGGCGGCGTTGTAGCGGGCCGGCAGCACTGAAATGGCCACAGCGGTCGCATCAGCCGCCGGGGACGGGGATGCAATTGGGGGCGTCATGTCTCCACTCCTCGATGCCGTCCCCCCGGTCGCACTTCGCCTTGGGACGGAGTCAGGTTTGTCGTGATTTTTTGTGTTTTTTCTTCTTGACCTGCATTTGTCGATGCATTTTATTGCATATCAACTATTATGCAAGCAGAGAAATGCACTATATGACACGAAGGCTGCGTCCCTTATAATCGCAACCCCGATCCTGGCCCCAACCGATCTCACTCCCATCCGAATCCGCCCGCCATGCGCCGCGATCCAGACTCAATGCTGGCCCCCGACTCCACCGACGCCCGCCCTGCCGGCGAGCGCGATCCCTACCTGACGCAACTCGGCGAGCGCATCCGCTCGCTGCGCGCAGCGCGGGGCATGTCACGCAAGGACCTCGCGCGCGGCGCGGAGGTGTCCGAGCGCTATCTCGCCAACCTGGAAACCGGCACCGGCAATGCGTCCGTGCTGCTGCTGCGCCAGGTGGCGCGCGCGCTGGATGTGCCGTTGCCGGTAGTGCTGGCGGAGATGGAAACGCAGCACGCTGCCGGTGGCCAGCCGGCCTCGGAGTTCTCGCAACTGGTGCAATGGCTGGCGCAACTGCCCGCGGCCGACCTGTCGCGTGTGCGCGAGGCTTGCCACCAAGCCCTGGCGCCCAGCGCGTCCCATGATGCGCGCCATCGCCGCATTACGCTGATCGGACTGCGTGGCGCCGGCAAATCCACCCTCGGGCGGGCGCTGGCCGCGGCCATGGAAGTGCCCTTCGTCGAACTCAACGGTGTCATCGAGCAGGAAGCCGGCGCCAGCCTGGCCGAGATCCACTCACTCTACGGGCAGGCCGCCTACCGCCGCTACGAGATGCGCGCGCTTGAACGCGTGCTGCGCGAGAACGACCGCATGGTGCTGGCCACGCCCGGCAGCCTGGTCTCGGAGCCCTCCACCTTCAACCTGCTGCTGGCACGCTGCTACACGGTCTGGGTGAAGACCTCGCCCGAGGAACACATGGCACGGGTGGTGGCGCAGGGCGATATGCGCCCGATGGAAGGCAACCGCGAAGCCATGGACGATTTGCGCCGCATCCTGCTGGCGCGCACCCCGCTGTACTCCCGCGCGGACGTGACGATCGACACCAGCGGCCAGGATCCCACTACCTCCCTGCAAGCCTTGCGTGCCCATCTGCGAGTCATTGGCGCGTAATTGGCACGTGATTGGCGCCTGGACATCGCGCAAGGATTGCGCCGGCGGCCGTTGTGCACTATATTTCATCACGAAAGATGATCGACAATATAGTGCATAAAGGAGACCACGATGTCCGCCCCGGCCGCTCCCAACGATCCCACTGCCACCGAACAAGCCCCCGTCACCTTTGAGCGCGACCCCGCGCAATACCGCCACTGGAAACTGGCGTTCGACGGCCCGGTGGCCACGCTGTCCATGGATGTCGACGAGGACGGCGGCCTGCGCCCCGGCTATGCGCTCAAGCTGAACTCTTACGACCTTGGCGTGGACATCGAATTGCACGATGCCGTGCAGCGCATCCGTTTCGAGCACCCGGAAGTGCGCACCGTGGTCCTCACCAGCGCCAAGGACCGCATTTTCTGTTCGGGCGCCAACATCTTCATGCTCGGCAAGTCATCGCACGCCTGGAAGGTGAACTTCTGCAAGTTCACCAACGAAACCCGCAACGGCATCGAGGACGCCAGCCGCCACTCCGGGCTGAAGTTCATCGCGGCCTGCAACGGCACCACCGCCGGTGGCGGCTATGAGCTGGCACTGGCCTGCGACGAGATCGTGCTGGTCGACGACCGCTCCTCGGCCGTCAGCCTGCCCGAAGTGCCGCTGCTAGGCGTGCTGCCGGGCACCGGCGGGCTCACGCGCATCACCGACAAGCGCCGCGTGCGGCGCGACCACGCCGACATCTTCTGCACCACCACCGAGGGCGTGCGCGGGCAGCGGGCGCACGACTGGAAGCTGGTCGATGCCGTGGTCAAGCCGGCGCGCTTCGCGGAGCACGTGCAACAGCGCGCGCTTGCGCTCGCCGCGCAGAGCGACCGGCCTGCCGGCCAGGATGGCGTGAAGCTCACGCCGCTGTCGCGCAGCCAGGATGCGCACGGCTACCGCTACGACACGATCCAGGTACACATCGACCAGCATGCCCGCAAGGCCACGCTGACGGTATTCGGGCCGGGTAAGCACCAGCCGCAGACGCTGGCCGCGATCCTTGCCGCCGGCCCCGGCTGGTGGCCACTGAAGATGGCGCGCGAACTTGACGACGCCATCCTCACGCTGCGCGCCAACCATCTCGACATCGGCATGTGGATCCTCAAGACGGAGGGCGATCCCCATCAGGTACTGGCCACCGACGCCCTGCTGGACACGCATGCCGGCCACTGGTTCGTGCGCGAAACCATCGGCATGCTGCGCCGCACGCTGGCGCGCCTGGAGGTGTCGTCGCGCACCCTGTTCGCGCTGATCGAGCCGGATTCCTGCTTTGCCGGCACCTTGCTGGAGCTGGCCCTGGCGGCCGACCGCAGCTATATGCTGCATCTGCCCGACGCGCCGGACGACGCGCCGCGCGTGTTCGCCAGCAGCGCCAATTTCGGCCGCTATCCGAGCGTCAACGGGCTGACGCGGCTGGCCGCGCGCTTCTATCAGGATGAGGTGGCGATCCAGGCCGTGCAGGATCATATCGGCGCGCCGCTCGACGCCATCAACGCCGCCTCGCTCGGCCTCGTCACCGCCACGCCCGACGACATCGACTGGGAAGACGAAATCCGCATCGCCATCGAGGAGCGGGCCAGCCTGTCGCCGGACGCCTTGACGGGGCTCGAAGCCAACCTGCGCTTCGGGCCGGTGGAAACCATGGAGACCCGCATCTTCGGCCGGCTCACCGCCTGGCAGAACTGGATCTTCAACCGGCCCAACGCCGTGGGCGAGCAAGGCGCGCTCAAGGTGTTTGGCTCGGGCAACAAGGCCCGCTTCGACTGGGACCGCGTCTGAGCCCATCCACCCAGCCATCCAGCCGTAAAAAAAACAAGACAAGGAGACACCCAGTGAGCATCGACTACAGCCAGAAGATCCCGAACAACGTCAACCTGTCCGACGACCGCGCGCTGCAGCGCGCGCTCGAACACTGGCAGCCCGCCTTTCTCGACTGGTGGCGCGACATGGGGCCCGAAGGCTCGCACCAGCACGATGTCTACCTGCGCACGGCAGTATCTGTCGATCCTTCCGGCTGGGCGCACTTCGACCACGTCAAGATGCCGGACTATCGCTGGGGCATCTTCCTCCAGCCCGCCGACCCGGCGCGCCGCATCCATTTCGGCGAGCACAAGGGCGAGGCGGCCTGGCAGGAAGTGCCGGGCGAGCATCGCGCCAACCTGCGCCGCATCATCGTCACCCAGGGCGATACCGAGCCGGCCTCGGTCGAGCAGCAACGCCACCTGGGCATGACCTGCCCCTCGCTCTACGACCTGCGCAACCTGTTCCAGGTCAACGTGGAAGAAGGCCGCCACCTGTGGGCCATGGTGTACCTGCTGCATCGCCATTTCGGGCGCGACGGGCGGGAAGAGGCCGAGGCGCTGCTGGGACGGCGCTCCGGCGACGAGGACAACCCGCGCATCCTGGGCGCCTTCAACGAGCGCACGCCCGACTGGCTGGCCTTCTTCATGTTCACCCACTTCACCGATCGCGACGGCAAGTTCCAGCTCTGCGCGCTGGCCGAATCCAGCTTCGACCCGTTGGCGCGCACCACGCGCTTCATGCTGACCGAAGAAGCCCATCATATGTTCGTGGGTGAATCCGGCATCTCCCGCGTGATCCAGCGCACCTGCGAAGTGATGCGCGAACGCGATATCCAGGATCCCGCGGACGTGCGCGCCGCCGGCGTGATCGACCTCGAGACCATCCAGCGCTACCTCAACTTCCACTACAGCGTGACCATCGACCTGTTCGGCGCCGACCAGTCGTCCAACGCCGCTACCTTCTACAGCGCCGGGCTCAAGGGCCGCTTCGAGGAAGGCAAGCGCGACGACGACCACGTGCTCAAGGGCGACGTGTACCGCATCCTCGACGTCACCGACGGCCGCCTGGGCGAGCGCGAGGTGCCCATGCTCAACGCGCTCAACGAGGTGCTGCGCGACGACTACGTCAAGGACACGCTCGGCGGCGTGGCGCGCTGGAACAAGGTGATCGAAAAGCACGGCATCGCATTCCGCATGACGGTGCCGCACAAGGCGTTCAACCGCAAGATCGGCAGCCTGGCCAACGTCCATGTCTCGCCGACGGGCGAGCTGCTCACCGAAGCGCAATGGCAGGCGGGCGAGCGCAACTGGCTGGCGACGGACGAAGACCGCGCCTTCGTGGCGTCGCTGATGGGCCGGGTCACCGAGCCCGGCAAGTACGCCAACTGGATCGCGCCGCCGATGGTCGGCGTCAACCGCCAGCCGATGGATTTCGAGTACGTGCGCTTCAACTGACCCTGCAACTGACCCTGCAACTCACTCTGCAACTCACCCTGACTGACCCACAGGCAACATGCGGCGCAGCGCCGGCGACAGACCGGCCGCGCGCCAAGGAGACCAAAGAGATGGGCGCCCCCGACATCATCAAGCAGCACCTGATCGACCCCGAGATCTGCATCCGCTGCAATACCTGCGAAGACACCTGCCCGATCGACGCGATCACCCATGACGATCGCAACTACGTGGTCAGGGCCGACGTGTGCAACGGCTGCGGCGCCTGCCTGGGGCCGTGCCCCACCGGCGCGATCGACAACTGGCGCACGATGCTGAAAAGCGAGGCGTATCCGATCGAGGCGCAGTTGCTGTGGGACGAGCTCCCCGCCAGCCTGCCCTTGCCCGCGGACACCGGGTTCGAGAGCGCGCCGGATCCGGCTTCCCCGGAAACCGGGCAGGAGCCGCAAACCCAGCAAGTGGAAACCAGCCGGCATACCTCGCCCAAGGCGCCGTGGTCGGCGGCGCATCCGTACGTCAACCTGCACGGCGTGCGCGCCCCCGTCACCGCCACCGTGGCCGGCAACTACCGCCTGACCGCCGACGACGCATCGAGCGATGTGCATCACATCGTGCTGGATTTCGGTCAGCACTTTTTCCCGGTGCTGGAAGGCCAGGCCATCGGCATCGTGCCGCCCGGCACCGACGCCACCGGCAAGCCGCACTACATCCGCATGTATTCGATCGCCAGCCCCCGCGACGGCGAACGGCCGGGCTACAACAACCTGGCGCTGACGGTGAAGCGCGTCGAGCAGGATCATGAAGGGCAGCCGGTGCGCGGCGTGGCATCCAACTTCCTGTGCGACCTCGCGCGCGGCGACGAAGTGCGCGTGGTCGGTCCGTTCGGCACCACCTTCCTGATGCCGAACCACCGCGAAGCCAGCGTGATGATGATCTGCACCGGTACCGGCTCGGCCCCGATGCGCGCCATGACGGAGCACATGCGGCGCAACCTCGAGCAGTTCGACGGGCAGCGCATGCTGTTCTTCGGCGCGCGCAATGCGCGGGAACTGCCCTACTTCGGGCCGTTGATGAAACTGCCGCCGAGCTTCCTCGATATCCATCTCGCCTTCTCGCGCGATCCCGGCCAGCCCCGGCGTTATGTGCAGGACGCCATCCGCGAAGCCGGCGCCCGCGTGGCGGGGCTGCTGAATGACCCGCACGGCCATGTCTATATCTGCGGCCTCAAGGGGATGGAAGACGGCGTGCTGGCTGCGTTCGGGGAAGTCTGCGCCGGCGCCGGCCTGGCCTGGAGTGAACTGGAAGCCACCATGAAGACGGAGGGACGGCTGCATATCGAGACGTACTGATCTGGCCGCGGGCCTGCTCCAGCGCTCCCGGCACCCTCGCAACTCAGTGCGCCGCAGAAAAGTCATATACAGGACAGGCGAGCATTCTGCAGTGGGCGAGGCCACCAAACCATGCAGATAGTGGTGGCGTTTTACTGCTTCCCTTACGAAACGAACCGCCTATAATGTTTCTGAAGAAACAGGAGCGAGGCGATGCAACCCAGGCAAGTCCCCGAGCATCTTCCTGCCGGCAGTCCGGACCCCGGCACCACCCTCACCAAGGCGGTCATGCGTGCGGCCGGCTTCCTTGGCATCAGCCAGGCAGGCGTGGCCAACGTGCTGGGCATCAGCACCGCCTCCGTGTCCCGAATGGCTTCCGGGGGCTATGTGCTCGATGCGCATCGCAAGGAATGGGAGTTCGGCGTGCTGTTCGTGCGCCTGTTCCGCTCGCTCGACGCTATCCTCGGCCACAGCGACCAGGCCCGCCTCTGGCTGGCCAACGAAAACCTGGCGTTGGGCGGCAAGCCGCTCGACCTGATCCGCACAACCGAGGGCCTGGTACGTGTCGTTCACTATCTGGATGCCACCCGCGGTCGCGTCTGAGCGCAAGCCGTTTGCGCTCACGCTCTGGCGCGCGGTAGAGGCCCAGCATGTGGTATCGACCATGCCGCTGGTCGACAGCCTGGAGGAGCAAGCCGTGCTGGAAGCCGTGCTGGACGCCGGCAAGCCCGCGGTGCCCGCCGACGCACGCCACCTCCACTATCTTCTGTTCACACCCTTTCGCTACCCGCCCTCGCCCTGGGGCTCGCGCTTTCGCGCCGAGCAGGATCCTGGCGTGTTCTACGGCGCGGACGACATCCGCACCGCCTGCGCGGAGCTTGGCTACTGGCGCTGGCGCTTCCTGCTCGACAGCCCGGCGCTGCCGCGCATCGACGCCCGGCCCCACACCCTGTTCCAGGTCAGCGTGCGCACCGACGGCATCGCGCTCGACGCCCCGCCCTTTGCCGAAGACGCAGCGAAGTGGACCGATCCCGATCACTATGACGCCTGCCAGGCCCTGGCCCGCACGGCCCGGGAAGCCGGCCTCGGCATGATCCGCTACACCTCGGTACGCGACCCGGAGCACGGTGCTTGCGCCGCACTGTTGAGCCCGCGCGCCTTCGCTGAACCGCAACCACGCATCACCACCACCTGGATGCTGACCGTACGGCCGGACCGCGTCATCTGGCAACGCGACGACCTGCTGCAGCGGGACAGTTACCAGTTTGCCGCCAGCACCTGGCAGCGCAGCAAGGTCAGCCCCGGCCAGGCCTGACTGCCGGCGCGCCATTGCGGCCGCGCTCCTTATCGGGGCGAGTTCTTGCGCCCTTTACCGTTCTGGCGCAATTGGCTGTTGCACTGCGACAGGATTTACCTTATAATCTTTTTCTTCGACGGACGCGGGGTGGAGCAGTTGGCAGCTCGTCGGGCTCATAACCCGAAGGTCGCAGGTTCAAGTCCTGCCCCCGCAACCAAAGCCATGCATGACAATGCCATCGGCTGTCGAGCGCAAATCCACAACGCACAACAACGCCCTGCACGGGCGTTTTTTGTTTTGTGCGCCCAGCTCTCTACATAGGCGCGACTGCGCACGCAGACCTTCCCCAAACTAGCATCGCACCCCCGGCAGCCCCCATCGGCGGTGATACACTTTCGCCATTCCTCCCGGACGCCCCTCATGAAATTCTGCTCGAACTGCGGCCATGCGGTCGTGCTGCGCATCCCTGAAGGCGACTCGCGCCTGCGCTCAGTGTGCGACAACTGCAGCACCATCCACTACGTCAACCCGCGCAATGTGGTCGGCACCATTCCCGTGTGGGAGGACAAGGTCCTGCTGTGCAAGCGCGCCATCGAGCCGCGCTACGGCTTCTGGACGCTGCCGGCTGGCTTCATGGAAATCGGTGAGACCACCGCGCAGGGCGCCGCTCGCGAGACGCTGGAGGAAGCCGGGGCACGGGTGCAGGTTGGCGAGTTGTTCTCCATCCTGAATGTGCCGCATGTGCATCAGGTGCATATGTTCTACCTGGCGACACTGGAGGACCTGGACATCTCCGCGGGCGAGGAAAGCCTGGAGGTGAAGCTGGTCGAGGAAGCCGATGTGCCCTGGGATGAACTGGCCTTCCCCACCGTGATCCATTCGCTGCGCTGTTTCTTCGCGGATCGCGCGGCGGGACGGCTGGCCGACGGCACCTTCCGCCTGCACAGCCTGGATATCGACAAGCCGATGCGCCCGCTGACCACCCGGGCCACGGTCGAACCCTGAACACGGGCGCGTTGCCCGCACTCCCTGCATGATCACCTGGCTGGATCCGCATGATCCGTTCCCGCCGGTCGAGCGTGCGCTCGGCCCGGGCTCCGACGCGCCCGGCCTGCTTGCGGCCAGCCGCGAGTTGTCGGCCCAGCGCCTGTTGCTGGCTTACCGGCAGGGCATCTTTCCCTGGTATGCCGAAGGCCAGCCGGTGCTGTGGTGGAGCACCGACCCCCGCATGGTGCTGCCGCCGCAGGCGCTGCGCGTTTCCAGCACCTTTCGCAAGACCCTCAAGCGCGTGCTGCGCGACCCGGACTGGGAAATCCGCGTCGACGACGACTTTATCGCCGTGATGCAGGCCTGCGCCGAAACCCCGCGCGATGGCCAGCATGGTACCTGGATCACAGAGGACATCATCGCCGCCTATGGTGCGTTGCACCGTAACGGCCTGGCCCATTGCGTGGAGGCCTGGTACCAGGGCGAGCGCGCGGGCGGCCTGTATGGCGTGGCGCTCGGGCGGATGTTCTACGGCGAATCGATGTTCGCGCGGCGCACCGATGCCTCCAAGATCGCACTGGCCGCGCTGTGCGCGTTCCTCGGCAACCACGGCGTGGCGATGATAGACTGCCAGCAGGAAACCGATCACCTGGCTTCGCTCGGCGCGAGTCCCATCCCGCGTGCGGAGTTCGCGGCCCATATCCGCATTGCCACCCGCCAGCCGGATATCGTGCCGTGGGGTTTTGACAAGACGGTGCTGGAGAGATGGACGCAGGCGCAGCCATAAGGCACACCACGTCGTCCACTCGCCGCAAGGTCAGGTCGCCGCGCCATCGGCTTTCCCGCGTTGCTGTTTCATCCCTTGCCGTTGCAGACACATGAGCAAGCTAAAGGAACTACCCCTTTCCGCGCTGCAGTTCTACGCTACGGCACCCTATGCTTGCAGCTACCTCGATGGCCGCATGGCGCGCTCGCAGGTGGCCACGCCCGCCCACCTGATCAACGCCGATGTCTATTCGCGGCTGGTGCGCGCGGGCTTCCGGCGCAGCGGCATCTTTACCTACCGTCCCTATTGCGATGAATGCCACGCCTGCACGCCATGCCGCGTGGTGGTGGACCAGTTCCGCCCGGACCGCAGCCAGCGCCGGGCCTGGCGCCAGCACGGCAAACTGCAGGCCCTGGTGGCACCGCTGACCTACGTCGAAGAGCACTATGCGCTCTACCTGCTGTACCAGTCGATGCGCCACGCCGGCGGCGGCATGGACCAGGACAGCCGCGACCAGTACGAGCAATTCCTGCTGCAAAGCCGGGTCAACTCGCGGCTGGTCGAATTCCGCGAGCCGCCGGGCTCGCCCGAGGCCGGCCGGCTGCGCATGGTCAGCATGATCGACGTGCTCGACGATGGCTTGTCCTCGGTCTACACCTTCTACGATCCGCTGGAGGTGCACGCCAGCTACGGCACCTACAACATCCTGTGGCAGATCCAGCAGGCCCGCGAGCTCGCCTTGCCGCACCTGTACCTGGGCTACTGGATCGCCGATAGCCGCAAGATGGCCTACAAGGCACGCTACCGGCCGCTGCAGGTGCTGACGGCGAATCAGTGGCGCGCGTTCGATGCGGCGCCAGCGTCGCTCCGGGATGCGGCGCCCACCGTGGCATCGCCCACCGCCGTGCCCGTCATTCCGCCGCAGCCCGGCGAGCAAGCCCCGGAAAACAGCCTGTAGTGGAGTAGCGGACAGCCTGCGCAAGTCATGCCCGCGCCAGCGGCGCCATACCCGATCCGGCCCAACCGTTACAATGCCGCCTTGGTCCCGACTTCCAAGCTGATTCCCTGTGCTGAACGCGCTCTACCCCCTGTTTCGCCCCGCCCTGTTCTCGATGGATGCGGAGGACGCTCACCACTTCACCCTCAACAACCTACTCCGCGCCAAGCGCATGGGGCTGGCGGGCTGCATCGGCAATACCATCGCCGACGACCCGCGCACGGTGATGGGCGTGCGCTTCCCCAACCCGGTTGGCCTGGCCGCCGGGCTCGACAAGGATGGCGCGTACATCGACGGGCTGGCCGCCTTCGGCTTCGGTTTTATCGAGGTGGGCACCGTGACGCCGCGCCCGCAGGCGGGCAACCCGCGTCCGCGCATGTTCCGCCTGCCGCAGGCGGATGCGCTGATCAACCGCATGGGCTTCAACAACGGCGGCGTGGATGCCTTTGTCGCCAATGTGAACGCGTCGCGCTGGAAAGCCGAAGGCGGCGTGCTGGGCCTGAATATCGGCAAGAACGCCGATACGCCGATCGAGCGCGCGGTGGATGATTACCTGCACTGCCTGGAACGGGTCTACCCGCACGCCAGCTACGTCACCGTGAATATCTCGTCGCCGAACACCAAGAACCTGCGCCAGCTGCAGGGCGCCAGCGAGCTCGACCACCTGCTCTCCACGCTCAAGGATGCGCAGCAGCGCCTGGCCGACAAGTACAAGCGCTACGTGCCGCTCGCGCTCAAGATCGCGCCGGATCTCGATGCCGACCAGATCGGCAATATCGGTGACGCGCTGGTCCGCCACCGCATCGACGGCGTGATCGCCACCAACACCACCATTGCCCGCGACGCGGTCAAGGGCCTGCCGCATGGCGAGGAAGCCGGCGGCCTGTCGGGCCGGCCGGTGTTCGAGTCGTCCACGCGCGTGGTCAAGAGCCTGCGCGCGGTGGTTGGGGACGCGGTGCCCATCGTGGGCGTCGGCGGCATCTTCAGCGGCGCCGATGCGCAAGCCAAGATCGCGGCCGGCGCGCAGCTGGTTCAGGTGTACAGCGGGCTGATCTACCGCGGCCCGGTGCTGGTCAAGGAATGCGCTGCTGCGCTGCGCGCCTGACGGTTCCGAACCGAACCCGTTTTCGCGCCTTATCACACCAGCCTCACAAGGATAGCCATGGAAACCACCCGTCTTGGCCGCAGCGACCTGCAGGTCTCGCGCATCTGCCTCGGCACCATGACCTTCGGCGAGCAGAACACCGAAGCCGAAGGCCATAGCCAGCTCGACTACGCGGTGTCGCGCGGCATCAACTTCATCGACACCGCCGAGATGTATCCGGTCAAGCCGCGTGCTGAAACCTATGGCAGCACCGAGCGCATTGTCGGCACCTGGCTCAAGCGCCAGCAGCGTGAGCGCATCGTGCTGGCCACCAAGGTGGCCGGCCCGGCGCGCATGCCGTGGATCCGCAATGGCGGCGACCTGACCCCGGACAGCATCCGCACGGCGGTGGACGCTTCGCTGTCCCGCTTGCAGACCGATTACATCGACCTGTACCAGATCCACTGGCCCGCTCGCAACGCGCCCATCTTCGGGCAGAAGCAGTTCGATCCGGCCAATGAGCGCGAGTGCGCCTCCATCCAGGCGCAGCTCGAAGCCATGGGCGAACTGGTGCGCGCAGGCAAGATCCGCTATGTCGGCGTATCCAACGAAACGCCGTGGGGCGTGACCGAGTTCGTCAAGCAGGCGGAGCTGCACGGCCTGCCGCGCATCGCCACCATCCAGAACCCGTACAACCTGCTCAACCGCAGCTTCGAGCAGGGCCTGGACGAGGCCTGCTTCCGCACCGACACAAGCCTGCTGGTCTACAGCCCGCTGGCCTTTGGCCAGCTCACCGGCAAGTACCTCGGTGGCGACCTCGCCCACCCGGTGTTCAACGCGCAAGCCAAGGGCCGCCTGACGCGCTTCCCGCCCGACTGGAGCCCGCGCTACCTGCGCCCGGAGAGCCTGGCCGCGGCCGCCCGCTATGTGACGCTGGCGCGCGAGCATGGCCTCTCCCCGGCTACGCTGGCGCTGGCCTGGAGCTACTCGCGCTGGTTCGCCGCGAGCACCATCATCGGCGCCACCTCGCTGGAACAATTGCGCGAGAACATCGATGCATGGCAAACGCCGCTGCCCGAGGCGGCGACCGCAGCCGTTGCCCGCATCCACGCCGAAATCCACAACCCCGCGCAGTAACGTTTCCGCGTTCCAGGCACCTGCCAGGTGCACCGTCCGGAGCCGCCCACAGCGTGCTCCGGGCTTGCCGTTTGCCCCCACTGAGGCACTAGAACAGGGCAAGACAGGGCAAATTTCGCCTCGAAAATGGTATCCTCGCAGGCTTATCGCCGTCGTATCCGCTGTACAAGAGCGTCCTCCAGCCTGCCGCCTGGTGTATCGCCCACGCAACGGACCGACCGGCCGGCGCGGCGCGCCGCCGGGCAGGACGGCGGACCAGTTCTTATCGAGAACGAAACGTGGCCCATCACCCAGAACCCATATCCGGGGGAGATTAAATACTATGAAGTGTCTCAAGACATCGACCAAGACCATCCTCGGCAGCGCCATCGCCCTCGCGCTGCTGTACGGCGGCGCCGTGCAGGCCCAGACCGTCAAGGTGCTCTCGATCGTCGACCACCCCGCGCTGGACGCCATCCGCGATGGCGTGCGCGACGAGCTGAAGACCGCCGGCTTTGACGCCGACAAGAACCTGAAGTGGGAATACCAGAGCGCGCAGGGCAATACCGGCACGGCCGCGCAGATCGCCCGCAAGTTCGTCGGCGACCAGCCCAATGTAATCGTGGCCATCGCCACGCCGTCGGCCCAGGCCGTGGTGGCCGCCACCAAGTCGGTGCCGGTGGTGTATTCCGGCGTGACCGACCCGGTCGCCGCCCAGCTGGTCAAGAGCTGGAGCGCAACCGGCACCAACGTGACCGGCGTCTCCGACAAGCTGCCGCTGGACCGCCAGGTTGCCCTGATCAAGCGCGTCGTGCCCAAGGCCAAGACCGTCGGCATGGTCTACAACCCGGGTGAAGCCAACTCGGTGGTGGTGGTCAAGGAACTGAAGACGCTGCTGGCCAAGGAAGGCATGACGCTGAAGGAAGCCGCCGCACCGCGCACGGTCGACATCGGCGCCGCCGCCAAGAGCCTGATCGGCAAGGTCGACGTGATCTACACCAACACCGACAACAACGTGGTGTCGGCGTATGAAGCGCTGGTCAAGGTGGCCAACGAGTCGAAGATCCCGCTGGTGGCTTCCGATACCGATAGCGTGAAGCGCGGCGCCATTGCAGCGCTGGGCATCAACTACGGCGACCTCGGCCACCAGACCGGCAAGGTGGTAGTGCGTATCCTGAAGGGCGAGAAGCCCGGCGCGATCGCGTCCGAGACCAGCGACAAGCTGGAGCTGTTCGTGAACACCAGCGCGGCCGAGAAGCAAGGCGTGACGCTCTCGCCCGAGCTGGTCAAGGAAGCGAAGACCGTCATCAAGTAATGGCGGCACGCTGACCCTGCGCGTTCGCGCGCAGGCGGCTCTATGGCTCTATCCGGGCCCGCCCCCGGAACGCCTGCGCCGCGCCGCCCGACCCGGGCAGCGCGCCAGGCGTTTCTGATTCGGCCTCCCGTGCCGGACACAAGCAACTGGATTTCCCCCATGTCCCTCTTTTCCCTTATGGGCGCCCTGGAGATCGGCCTGATCTTCAGCCTCGTCGCCCTGGGGGTGCTGATCTCCTTCCGCATCCTCAACTTTCCCGATCTCACCGTCGACGGCAGCTTCCCGCTGGGCGGCGCTGTGGCAGCCACGCTGATCGCTTCCGGCCAGGACCCCTTCGTCGCCACCGCGCTGGCGATCGTGGCGGGCGCCTTTGCCGGTTTCATCACCGGCTGGCTCAATGTGCGCCTCAAGATCATGGATCTGCTGGCCAGTATCCTGATGATGATCGCGCTGTACTCGGTCAACCTGCGCATCATGGGCAAGCCCAATGTGCCGCTGATCACCGAGTCCACCATCTTCACCATCCTGCAGCCCGACTGGCTGCCCGACTACCTGCTGCGCCCCGCGCTGCTGCTGATCGTGGTGGTCGTGGCCAAGCTCGGCCTGGACTGGTTCTTCTCCTCGCAGCTCGGCCTGGCCATGCGCGCCACTGGCGCCAACCCACGCATGGCGCGCTCCCAGGGCATCGCCACCGGCCGCGCCACGCTGGCCGGCATGGCACTGTCCAACGGCCTGGTAGCGCTTGCGGGCGCATTGTTCGCGCAGACCCAGGGCGGCTCCGATATCTCCATGGGCATCGGCACCATCGTGATCGGCCTGGCCGCGGTGATCATCGGCGAGAGCATCCTGCCGGCCCGCCGGCTGGTGTACACCACGCTGGCCGTGGTGCTGGGCGCCATCCTCTACCGCTTCTTCATCGCACTGGCGCTCAACAGCGAGTTCATCGGCCTCAAGGCGCAAGACCTGAACCTGGTCACCGCCGTGCTGGTGACCGGCGCCCTGGTGCTGCCGGGAACCCGCAAGAAGCTGTTCGGCCGCAAGAACGGAGGTGCCTGAGATGCTGCGCGCACAAGACCTGAAACTCACCTTCAATCCCGGCACCCCGATCGAGACGCGCGCGCTGCGCGGCCTCAGCCTGGATATCCCGACGGGCCAGTTCGTTGCCGTGATCGGCTCCAACGGCGCCGGTAAATCCACCTTCCTCAATGCCATCAGCGGCGACCAGATGGTGGACACCGGCCGCATCACGATCGACGACGTCGACGTCACGCGCAAGCCGGCCTGGGACCGCGCCCCGCTGGTGGCGCGCGTCTTCCAGGACCCGATGGCGGGCACCTGCGAGGCGCTGACGATTGAGGAAAACATGGCGCTGGCCATGGCGCGCGGCAGCCGCCGGGGCTTTCGCGCGGCGCTGAACAAGCCCTCGCGCGAGCTGTTCCGCGACAAGCTGCGGCTGCTCAACCTCGGCCTGGAAAACCGCCTGACCGATCGTATCGGCCTGCTCTCTGGCGGGCAGCGCCAGGCCGTGAGCCTGCTGATGGCCTCGCTGCAGCCCTCGCGCATCCTGCTGCTGGACGAGCACACCGCCGCGCTCGACCCGAAGACGGCTGCCTTCGTGCTGGAACTGACCGCCAAGATCGTGGCAGACGCCAAGCTCACCACGATGATGGTCACGCACAGCATGCGCCAGGCGCTGGACTACGGGCAGCGCACGGTGATGCTGCACCAGGGCCAGGTTGTGCTGGACGTATCGGGAGAGCAGCGCGCGGGGCTGGACGTGCCGGACCTGCTGCGCATGTTCGAGCAAACGCGCCATGAGCAACTGGATGATGACGCCCTGCTGCTGGGCTGAGCCACTCGCATAGCCACGTCCGTGCAAAAAGGCCCCCGCTCATCAGCGGGGGCCTTTTACATTGGGGTGGGCGTTTGCGTGGCAGCGCTCAGGCAGTGGCCGCCTTGTCCAGCCAGCGCTTGAGCTGGTCGGTAACGGCCGTGCTCGAGAACGAGCAGCTGTCCTGCGCGAATACCGCCGCCATCTCCAGCCGGCGCAGCAGCTCTTCCATCGCCTGCCCGAACATCGGCGGCAGCACCAGGCCGGGGGCGGCCTCGCGCCAGCTGCGCACCAGGCCATCGGCTGCGAGCTGGCCGCCGATATGTTGTTCGAGCGCGGCGCGCATGGTTGCCAGCGCCGGCGCATTGCTTGTCGTCGTAGCCATCAACGGGCCCTCCTTTCTTTGTAAAGCTCACGGAACGTGCGTCCGCTCGGTGCCGGCAGGTCGCGGGTTTCGGTCCAGCCGCGGCCGGCCATCGGCAGGCTGGCAATCAGCTTGCTGCTGCCGCCCATGCGCGAGAGCAAGCGCGCGCCGATGCGGGTCGCGAAGGCGTACAGCCCCGGCCGGCGCGCCACGTAGCCCCACACTTGCAGCCCAAGCCGCTCCTGCCAGGGACGCAGGCCGCGTTCCATCTGCTTCTCGCGCAGCTTGCGCAGCAGGTCCGACAGCGGGATCGACGCCGGGCACACGCGGTTGCATTCTCCGCACAGCGTGGCGGCCTGCGGCAAGTCCAGCGCATTGGCCAGGCCCACGTAGCTCGGCGTCAGCACGCTGCCCATCGGGCCCGGGTAGACCCAGCCGTAGGCGTGGCCGCCGATCTTCTGGTACACGGGGCAATGGTTCATGCAGGCACCACAGCGGATGCAGCGCAGCATGTCCTGGAAGTCTCCGCCGATCAGGCCGCTGCGCCCGCCATCGACCAGCACGAAATACATATGCTCGGGGCCATCGCGCTCGCCCTCGGCGCGCGGGCCGGTCAGCAGCGAGAAGTAATTCGAGATGGCCTGGCCGGTGGCCGAGCGCGGCAGCAGCCGCATCACGGTTGCCAGGTCTTCCAGTGTGGGCAACACCTTTTCGATGCCGGTCACCGCCACATGCACGCGTGGCATCACGGTGCACATGCCCTCGTTGCCCTCATTGGTCACCACCGCCACCGAGCCAGTCTCGGCAATGATGAAGTTGCCGCCGGTCACGCCCATGTCGGCGGACAGGAATTCCGGGCGCAGCACTTCGCGCGCCTCGCGCGTCATCGCGGGGATATCGGTCAGGCGCGGTTTGTGGTGCACGCGGGCGAACAGGTCGGCGATCTCCTCCTTGTCCTTGTGCACCACCGGGGCAATGATGTGCGACGGCGGCTCGGCATCGTTGATCTGCAGGATGTATTCACCCAGATCCGTCTCGATGCTCTGCACGCCCATCTCGCCCAGCACCTGGTTCAGGCGCATTTCCTCGGTCACCATCGACTTGCTCTTGATGACCTTCTTGACGCCATGCTTGCGCGCGATCTCCGCCACCAGCCGCGCGGCATCGGCCGTGGTCTCGGCGAACAGCACGGTGGCGCCGCGGCGCGTGGCGTTTTCCTCGAAGGTGGCGAGCCAGACGTCGAGGTTCTGCAGCGCGCGGTCGCGGCGCTCCTTGAGCGCCTCGCGGGTGGCATCGAAATCGATGTCGCGGATGGCGTCGGCGCGCGCCGTGACGAACTTGGTGGAGAGCTTCTTGAGGTTCTGCTGCAGGCGCTGGTCGGCCAGCTTCTGGCCCGCGCGCGCCTTGAACTCCATGCTGCGAACTTGCATAGCGGGGATCTCGCTAAGGGTTGTTTTTCGGCTGGCCGGGATCAGGCATCGCCGGCAAGCACTTGCGCGATATGCAGCACCTGCGTGCGCGTGTCGCCGGTCCTGCGCAAGCGCCCTTCGATATTGAGCATGCAGCCGAGATCGCCCAGCACCACGGCATCAGCACTACTGGCCTTGATGTTGGCGCACTTCTCATCGACGATGGCCGTGGAGATATTGCCGTATTTGACCGAGAAGGTGCCACCGAATCCGCAGCAAGCCTCGCAGTCCTTCATCTCGCTCAATTGCACGCCAGGCAATTGCGCCAGGAGGGCGCGCGGCTGGCTCTTGACGCCCAGTTCACGCAAGCCGGAGCAAGAGTCATGGTAGGTAATGCGGCCCGCGAACCTTGAGTCGAACTCGTCCAGCTTGGCCACGTTGACCAGGAAATCGGTCAGCTCGAACACACGCGAGCGCAGGCCTTCATAGCGGCCATTCAACTCGGGATCGTCGCCGAGCAGATCCGCATAGTGATGCAGCACCATGCCACCGCAGGATCCGGACGGAATCACCACGTAGTCGAACATCTCGAACTCGCGTAGGAATTTCTCCGCCAGGTCGCGCGATGCCGTGCGCTCGCCCGAGTTGTAGGCCGGTTGCCCGCAACAGGTCTGGGCCTCGGGCACCATCACCTCAAAGCCAGCCTTCTCCAGCAACTTGAGCACCGAGAAGCCGATTTCCGGACGCATGAGGTCCACCAGGCAGGTGGCGAACAGACCAACTCGCATTGTTTCCCTTTTCCAGACCCCGAAACCCCGCAATTATGCGCCCTTGCGCACCGGCCAGCATACAAAAGCGTTCACGGCTGGGGTGAATTCGCCGCATTTTTACATGCATTTTTCGCCACATTCGCCATCGGCATCATCCGAAGATTCTTTCGGTAATGGCATTTCACCTATTGAAATTTTCACAATGCGAGATAGAATCAGGCAACCGCTTAATTTGCCGCACGGCAACATTTCCCCATGGCAGAAGCAGACAAAGCCCCCGGCAAGACATCCATCCAGGTCATCGAACGCATGATGACCTTGCTGGATGCGCTCGCCCAGCATGCTGATCCGGTCAGCCTCAAGGAACTGTCGCTGACCACCGGCCTGCACCCTTCCACCGCGCACCGCATCCTCAACGACATGGTGGCCTGCCGCTTCGTCGACCGCTCCGATCCTGGCAGCTACCGGCTTGGCATGCGGCTGCTGGAGCTCGGCAACCTGGTCAAGGCCCGGCTGTCGGTACGCGACGCGGCGCTGGCGCCGATGCGGGCGCTGCACCGCGTGACGGGCCAGACCGTGAACCTGTCGGTACGCCAGGGGGATGAGATCGTCTACATCGAGCGCGCTTATAGCGAGCGCTCCGGCATGCAGGTGGTGCGCGCCATTGGCGGCCGCGCGCCGCTGCACCTGACCTCGGTGGGCAAGCTGTTCCTGGCGGCCGATGAAGTGGCGCGGGTGCGCAACTACGCCACCCGCACCGGGCTGGCGGGACACACCCGCACCTCGATCACCGACCTGATCAAGCTGGAGCGCGAGCTCAACTGGGTACGCACCAACGGCTATGCGCGCGACAACGAAGAGCTGGAACTTGGCGTGCGTTGCATCGCCGCCGGCATCTACGACGACTCGCGCCGCCTGGTGGCCGGATTGTCGCTCTCGGCCCCGGCCGATCGCCTGCAGGACAGCTGGCTGCAGAACCTGAAGGAAACCGCGCTGCAGATCTCGCGCGGCATGGGCTACGCGGCCGACGTCGCAGCCTGAGCACGGCGGGGTGAGCGGCGCGGGGGGCCCACGCGCCCTTCCCGCCGAATCTTTACCTGGCCCGCTCCCTCTCTCCTTCCCCCCGCGCACTGCCTCAATCGCAGACCGAGCGTATACCCTTAGTTTTCAGATAACCTGAATAGTTATATCCTGCTGGGCATGCGGACCAAAGCCCTTACCCTCACCGAACAGGTGACCCAGCAGTTGCGCGCCGAGATCGCCGGCGGCACCTATCCCGTCGGCGCCCGGCTGCCGACGGGCAAACAGCTTGCCGAGCAGTATGGCGTCAGCCCGGCCGTCATCCGCGAGGTGACCGAGCACCTGCGCTCCCAGGGCCTGGTCGAAAGCCGCCAAGGCGTGGGCAGCACGGTGCGCTCTCGCGTGGGCAACGCCGGCTTCCAGCTGCCGCAGGAGATCGGCATCGATCGCGACGAGCTGGCCAGCATCTACGAGCTGCGGCTCGATCTCGAAAGCGCCGCCGCCGCGCTCGCGGCACTGCGGCGCACCGCGCAGGATGTCGCCGGCATGCAGTCGCTGCTGGACCGGCTCGCGGCGCAATTGCACGACCCGCACCGCAGCGTGGAGGCGGACACCGCCTTCCATGTGGCAATTGCCACCGCCACCCACAACAAGTACTACCTGCAGTTGCTGCAGTACCTGAACCTGCAACTGCACCAGGCCGTGCACGTGGCGCGGCTCAATACCCGCCAGCAGGATGGGCTGTCCGAACAGGTCCACCAGGAACACCTGGCCATCTTCCACGCGATCCGCGCCGGCGACCCCGAACAAGCGCGCGCCGCGGCGGTGGCGCACCTGCGCGGCGCCGCGGGGCGGCTGGGCCTGCAGCTGGCAGCGCGTGGCGAGTCCGTCGCCAGCGGCCAAGACCCCTCTCATTCCGCGGCCTGAGCCGCATTGCTTCTCCGGATAGACCCACCATGCAAAACTCAGATTTCCTGCCCCGCCTGATCGAAGCGCTCGGCCCCGACGTGGTTGCCACCGAGCCCGACCAGGTTGCGCCGTGGCTCGCCGACTGGCGCGGCCTTTACCGTGGCAATGCACAGGCCGTGGTGCGCCCGCGCTCGGTGGACGAGGTGGCGCGCTGCCTGGCCCTGTGCCAGCAGGCCGCGGTCCCGGTGGTGCCGCGTGGCGGCAACACCGGGCTGTGCGGCGGCGCCGCGCCGGACAGCAGCCCCGCCAACGTGGTGCTGAGCATGGACCGCATGAATGCGATCCGCTCCATCGACACCATCGCCAACACGCTGGTCGCCGAAGCGGGCTGCATCCTGGGCAACCTGCGGCGCGCCGCGCAGGAGGCGCATCGCCTGCTGCCGCTCAGCCTGGCGGCCGAGGACTCCTGCCAGATCGGTGGCAATCTCGCGACCAACGCGGGCGGCGTCAATGTGGTGCGCTACGGCATGACCCGCGAGCTTGTTCTGGGCGTGGAAGCCGTGCTGCCCAACGGGGAGATCTTTCACGGGCTGCGCGCCTTGCGCAAGGACAATACCGGCTATGACCTCAAGCAGTTGCTGATCGGCTCCGAAGGTACGCTGGGCGTCATCACGGCCGCAGCGCTGCGCCTGTTCCCGCGCACCGACGCGCGCTCGGTGGTACTGGCGGCAGTGGCTTCCCCGCTGCAAGCGCTGGAGCTCTTCGAGCTGCTGTTCGCACAGTGCGGCGCGCGCCTGCAAGCCTTCGAGTTCTTCACCGGCGATTGCGTCGACCTCGTGCTCAAGCACGCGCAAGGCGTGCAGGAGCCCTTCGGCCAACGCTATCCCGCCTATGTGCTGGTGGAACTGGCCGACACCACCGACGAAGCCGCCCTCAACGTGCTGCTGGAGCGCGTGATCGGCGAGGCGCTGGAGCGCGAGCTGTGCCTGGACGCCGCCGTCTCGGCTTCGCTGTCACAGCTGCAGGGCCTGTGGAAGCTGCGCGAGGAGATCTCCGAGGCGCAGCGCGCCGACGGGCCGCACCTGAAGCACGATGTGTCACTGCCGATCGAGCAGATCCCGGCCTTCATGGCCTCGATGGAGACGCGCCTCAAGGCCATCAGCCCCAGCATCCGTCCGTTTATCTTCGGGCATTTCGGCGACGGCAACCTGCACTACAACCTGTCGCGACCCGCGGGCGCGCAGCACGACTGGACGGCGCAGCATGGCAAGGCGCTGACGGCCGCAGTGCTGGAGGAGGTGGCGCGCTACGGTGGCAGCATCAGCGCCGAGCATGGCATCGGCCAGCTCAAGCGCGATGATTTCCTGCGCCTCAAGGACCCGCTGGAGCTGCGCATGATGCAAGGCATCAAGAAGTTGCTGGATCCGGCCGGCATCATGAATCCGGGCAAGCTGCTCTAAGCGCACCGCCCTCGCCGCAAAGAAAAACGCGCCGGCGACGGCGCGTTTTTCATGACTTCAAGCAGGAGACCGGATCACTCCGGCACCCCCATCAGATGCCGCGAGGCTGCTGAGCGGTCAGGATCGCCTGGGGGGTTGGGCTGCCAAGCCCCTGCGTCAGGTTTGGGGACGTGGGAAAAGGGCGGCCCGGCCCCGTCTGCACGTGTTCCAGCCAGTCCTTGACGCGGTTGGCATCGGCGAAGCGGGACAGCTTGCCAACGGAATCCAGGAACACCATCACCACATTGCGGCCATTCACGCGTGCCTGCATCACCAGGCACTGGCCAGCCTCGGAGATAAAGCCCGTCTTTTGCAGGCCGATCTCCCAGTTGCCGCCACGAACCAGGCGATTGGTGCTGACGTAATGCTGGGTGCGGCCAAGCACATTGACCTCATGCTCGGTCTGCGTCGAAAACTCGCGGATGGTGGGGTTGCGGTACGCCGCATTGACCATGCGCACAAGGTCCATCGCACTCGAGACATTGCTGCTCGACAAGCCGTTCGAATCGACGAAATGGCTGTCGTTCATGCCGAGCTCGCGCGCCTTGCGGTTCATGGCCTGCACAAAGGCCGGCAGGCCGCCCGGGTAGCTGCGGCCCAGCACCGATGCCGCACGATTCTCCGAGGACATCAGTGCCAGCAGCAGCGCCTCCTGGCGCGTGAGCTGCGCGCCAAAGCGCAGGCGCGAACTGCTGTGCTTCTCGGTGTCGCGGTCTTCCTCGGTGATGGTGAGCACCTCATCCATCGGCTGGCGCGCGTCCATCACCACCAGGGCGGTCATCAGCTTGGTGATCGAGGCGATCGGCAGCACCGCGGCGGCGTTCTTCTGGAACAGCACTTCGTTGGAATTCTGGTCCATCACCAGTGCCACGCTGGAGCGCAGCGCGAGCGCGTCCTCCGTGTCACGCAGGCCGAGCGCCTCGCCCAGCGAGGGCTTGGCGGGAATGAACGCCGCGCGAACCGGTGCCGCCTGGCGCTGCGCCACCACGGTGCGCTTGCCGTTTTTCAGTACCACGACCTTGCGCGTCGTGGCGCGCTCAGCCTTGCCGCTCGTCGCGGCCTGCTTGGATTTTGCGGATTTAGAGGAAGAACTTGCCGATTTTTTCTCGGACTTGGTGACTTTTGCCGACTTTTTGCTGGTTTTTGCGGTGTCCGACGTTTTCGTCGCGGCATCGGCCACAGGGGCGGCCAGCATGGAAACGGTCAACAGCACGGAGGCCGCAACCGAAGTAAGAGGGGTAGAGCCGAAGAATCGCAAAAATAGGGGGGAATCAGACCGGAACATGATTCATTCAGCGCGCAACTTGGATTGCGCCAGTTTAGGAAAAAAAGAAATTGTTAGCAAGATTAAAGACTTACGGAGCCTCTTTAAAGTTCGATTTGCAAACAATTCCACATTACGGAAAATGCGGGGCACGCATCACATCGCACGTGCAGTAAGACCGACGTCGACTGTGGTAATTCCACAGCGTTTCATCTTTCTCGCCCGCCCGTCGGGATGACCCGGGCCAACAGACAACAGGCGGCGACAGCACAAAGCGCGCCCCCGCCGCCGACAACTTCTTAAGATAAGAAACGCGCGAACCCGCTTACCGGTTCACGTTCCGTACTAAGGGTATTCTCTATGGCGGCGGGGTCGGCATGGCCCAGCGCCATGCCGCAGACCACCATTTCATCCTCCGGCAGGCGCAAGTGATTGGCGATGACCGCGTGGAACTGGGTGAACGCCGCCTGCGGGCAGGTATCCAGCCCGCGAGCCCGCGCCGCCACCATGATGCTCTGCAGGAACATGCCGTAGTCGAGCCAGCTGCCCTGCTCCAGGATGCGGTCGATGGTGAAGATCATGCCCACCGGCGCGCCAAAGAAGGTGAAGTTGCGCGAGTGCTGCGCATGCATACGCGCCTTGTCCTCGCGGCTGATCTGCAGCAGGCTGTAGAGGTCCCAGCCCACCTTGCGGCGGCGGTCGATGTACGGCGTCACCCACTCGCGCGGATAGTAGGGATACTCCTCGCGATATTTGCTGTCGCGCTGCGGATCGTCGTACGCGGCCAGCACCTCGGCCGACAGCTTCACCTTGGCGTCGCCCGTCAGCACATAGACCCGCCACGGCTGGGCGTTGGTGCCCGACGGGGCCCGGCTGGCCACCGCCAGGATCTCATTGACCACGTCGCGCGGCACCGGCGTATCGAGAAACGCGCGCACCGAGCGGCGCGTGATGATGGCTTGGTCGACCAGGGTGGTGTCCCGTTTCTGCTGCGAATCCATGGCTCTCAACTCCTTTGCGCGGGCCGGCTCATGCGTGGGCGCCCGCCGGCTCGCACACCAGGGCCTGCAGCGCGTCGCGCAGCGCGGGCGGCAACGGCACCGGGCGGCGCGTGGCCCGATCCACGTAGACATGGACAAAATGGCCCTGCGCCGCGGCCACGTCTTCGTCGTTGCGGAACAAGCCCACTTCGTAGCGCACGCTCGAATTGCCCAGCCGCGCCACGCGCAGCCCGGCCACCACGGTATCGGGAAAGCTCAGCGCGGCAAAATAATTGCATTGTGTCTCGATCACCAGCCCGATGGTGTCGCCGGACGCGATATCCAGCACACCCTCCCGAATCAGGTAGGTGTTCACCACGGTATCGAAATAACTGTAGTAGATGACGTTGTTGACATGGCCATAGACGTCGTTATCCATCCAGCGCGTGGTGATGGGCTGGAAATGACAGTAAGCGCTGCGGGTATCGGCGGTCGGGTTCATCGAAAGTGGAATCAGGGAAAATTAGCGGCGGATCACCAGTGCAACACCGCTTGCGGCCAGGGCCATGCCAAGCGCGGCCAGCGGCGGGAATCGCTCGCCGAACAGCAGCCACGCCATGGCGGCGGTGGTCGGCGGGGTGAGATACATCAGGCTGGATACCTTGGTGGCCGCGCCTTGGCGGATCAGCAGGAACAGCAGCGAGATGGCGCCGATGGACAGCGCGACCACGGACCAGGCGAGCGCGCCGACCATCTCGGCATTCCATTCGACGTGACGGGTTTCGGTCAGGAACATGAACGGCAGGCAGGCCAGCGCCGCCGCGGCAAACTGGATCACCGAGCCCATGCGCAGGTCGAATATCGGGCAATAGCGCTTCTGATACAGCGTGCCGAAGGTGATCGAGAACAAGGCGCCCAGCGCCAGCAGCAGGCTTGGCGCGGACAACCCGCTGGCCGACAGCTTGTTGGCCACCACCAGGCCCACGCCGACGATGCCAAGCAGCAACCCCAGCCACTGGCGCCTGCCGATGGTCTCGCCCATGCGCGAAGCCGCCAGCGCGGTCAGGATCGGCTGCATGCCGACAATCAGGGCGGAGACGCCCGCCGGCATGCCGAGCTTGACCGCTGCCCACACGCCGCCAAGGTAGCCCGCCTGCAGGAACAGCCCTGCCAGCGCGATGTGCCCGACCATGCGCCAGTCGGTCGCCCCGGCGCGCTGCGGCAGCGGGACGCGCGCCATGAGCACGAAGGGCACCATCAACACCAGCACGCCGACAAAGCGCAGGAACAGGAAGGTCATCGGCTCGGCGTGCGGCATGCCGTACTTGGCCACGATAAACCCGGTGCTCCAGATCACCACGAACAGCCACGGCATGCCGGCCATCCACAAGGTGCCGCGTGCCGCGTGAGCCTGGCTGGTTGCACTCATCGCGGTGCCATCTCCTTGTTGCCGGTGGACAGGATCGTGCCTGCCACGGCGGCGTCCGGCTTTTCGCGCCGGGCGTAGCGATCGTGATATTGGGCCGCGAGTGCGATGGTCTGCGCATGCACCGCGACGGTGTCCTCGATCTGGTTGCCATAGCCGCCGGCCATCGCCACGGCAACGGGCAGTCCGCGCGCCAGGGCCGCGTCGAACACCAGCCGGTCGCGCCGGGCCAGCCCGGCCAGTGTGAGTTTCAGGCGCCCAAGCCGGTCGCCCTCATGCGGATCGGCCCCTGCCAGGTAAATGATGAGGTCGGGAGCGAAACGCGCGAACAGCGTATCGAGTGCGCCCTGCAGCGCTTGGGCGTAAGCCGCATCGTCGCAGCCATCGGGCAGGCCCACATCGAGATCGCTGGCCTCCTTGCGAAAGGGATAGTTCTTCTCGCCATGCAGGGACAGCGTAAAGACGAAGGGGTCGTCACGCAGGATGGAGGCGGTACCGTTGCCCTGGTGCACGTCGAGGTCGACTACGGCCACGCGCTCCACCTGGCCGTCGCGGCGCAGTTGGCGCGCGGCGATGGCCGCGTCGTTGAAGACACAGAAGCCGCCGCCCTTGTCGGCATAGGCATGATGCGTGCCGCCCGCCAGGTTGACCGAGATGCCCTCGCGCAGGGCGACGCGGCAGGCCTCGATGGTGGCACCGGCGGAGCGCCGCGACCGCTCGACCATGGCGTCCGACCACGGAAAGCCGATCTCGCGCTGGCGCGCCGGGTCCAGTTCGCCCCGAGAGACGCTGGCGACATATTCAGGCGTGTGCGCCAGCAGCAAGGCATCGTCCCCGGCCCGCGGCGCCTCGACCAGCGCCAGCCCTGGCACGTCGCGCTCGACCGTCTCCCTCAACATGCTGTACTTGCGCATCGGGAAACGGTGGCCCTCGGGCAGGGGCAGAACAAAATGATCGGCGTAAAAAGCGAGCATGAGGGCAAACGTAGGCGGGCTGGCTGACCGGCGGCGGCCGGTCGCGGCAACCGGGCCGCGGTGCATCGGCCGGTAGGTTGCGCCCTTGGGCAGCAGCGATTCGGGCAGACCGCGATGGTAGCACTGTGCCGGCGCCAGGGTGCGCCGTCCCGGCCTTCCCTCCTCCCCTCCAGGTGCGTGCCGTGGCGCACCTGCCGACGCTACGCAGCCAAAATGTGACACCGTACCGACTTCAACAACAGTTATTTGTGCAATGCACAAGAAGCCCTTGACACCGATTTTCTTTTCCCTACAATTGGAATTGTTGCGGCGCACCATCGATTTTGCAGAGCAAGTGAGGCGCGCCGATAACCCCCCAAACGCCTGGGGCTGGCTGACGAAAAAACGGCTTTAATCGTTACTTCGTCATGGCTTTGACATCTGGGCGGCCTAATTTTGCATGACCTTGAACTTCATCATTGGAGACCAGCATGAGCTTCACCCCGGAACAAGTCGCCGCAGCGCAAAAAGCCAACCTCGAAACCCTGGTCGGCCTGACCACCAAAGCCTTCGAAGGCATTGAGAAGCTGGTCGAGCTGAACCTGCAAGTGGTCAAGGCCACGTTCGCTGAAAACGTGGACAACGCCAAGAAGGCCCTCTCGGCCAAGGATGCCCAGGAATTCCTGGCCCTCCAGAGCTCGCTGGTCCAGCCCGTTGCCGAAAAGGCCCTGGCCTATAGCCGCCACGTGTACGAAATCGCCTCGGAAACCCAGGCTGAATTCACCAAGGTCGCCGAAGCCCAACTGGCCGAGAACTCGAAGAAGGTGCAAACCCTGGTCGAGAACCTCGCCAAGAACGCCCCGGCCGGCTCCGAGTCGACCGTTGCCATCGTGAAGTCCGCGATCAGCGCCGCCAACAACGCTTACGAGTCGGTCCAGAAGGCCACCAAGCAAGCTGTTGAAATCGCTGAAACCAACTTCCAGGCAGCCGCCAGCGCCGCCACCAAGGCCGCCCAGCAAGCCAGCGCCACGGCTCGCACCGCGACCAAGAAGACCACCACCGCCGCCTAATCCGCGACGGCAGGAAACGGACCGGCTTCGGCCGGTTCGTTGGCAAAGCGCGCGTGGCTTGGCCAGCGCATTTTGCCAACGAAGGCAGCATGGAAGGCAATCGAGCCGCCCTGCCCTCCTACTGTGTCTCCTCGGTATCTGGTTTCCATGTATTCCAATATCGATTCATTCCCGGCCATGCGCCGGGATTTTTTTGCCCGCCACACAAGGAAACCACGACGCGCGCTCGCCTTCTGCAAGCCGGCCTTGATCGGCGCAGCCGCAAGCGTACGCTGCAAAAAGCTTGGCGGTTAATTGCAAATCCAACCGTAAAAAGGCCCGCCGTGCGGCGGGCCCCAATGATATCGCTAACGTCTGGTGCTTAACGCTTGCGCGGCGGCGGTACGTCGGTGCACACGCCTTCGTAGATCTCGGCAGCCATGCCGATGGATTCGCCCAGCGTCGGGTGCGGATGGATCGTCTTGCCGATATCCACCGCATCGGCGCCCATCTCGACCGCCAGGCAGACTTCGCTGATCAGGTCGCCGGCATGGGTGCCAACGATGCCACCGCCGATGATGCGATGCGTTTCCTCGTCGAAGATCAGCTTGGTGAAACCCTCGTCGCGGCCATTGGCAATGGCGCGGCCGGAAGCAGCCCACGGGAACACGCTCTTGCTGTACTTGATGCCCTGCTCCTTGCACTGGTCCTCGGTCAGGCCCGCCCAGGCCACTTCCGGGTCGGTGAAGGCCACCGACGGAATCTGCTTGGCATCGAAGTAGGCCTTCTCGCCGTGCGCGGCCTCGGCCGCCACGTGCGCCTCATGCACAGCCTTGTGCGCCAGCATGGGCTGGCCAATGATGTCGCCGATGGCAAAGATATGCGGCACGTTGGTGCGCATCTGCTTGTCGACCTCGATGAAGCCGCGATCCGTTACCGCCACGCCCGCCTTCTCCGCGCCGATGCGCTTGCCGTTGGGTGCACGGCCCACCGACACCAGCACCAGGTCATAGCGTTCCGGCTCGGCCGGCGCCTGCTCGCCTTCGAACCTGACGTAGATGCCGTCCGGCTTCGCTTCCACGCCGACGGTCTTGGTCTTGAGCATGACCTTGCCGAAGCGCAGCTTGTTCATCTTGTCCCAGACCTTGACCAGGTCGCGGTCGGCGCCCTGCATCAGGCCATCGAGCATTTCCACCACGTCGATGTTGGCGCCCAGCGTGCTGTACACCGTGGCCATTTCCAGCCCGATGATGCCACCGCCGATGACCAGCATCTTGTTGGGCACTTCCGGCAGTTCCAGCGCGCCGGTGGAGTCGACGATGCGCGGGTCCTCGGGGATGAACGGCAGCTTGACCGCCTGGCTGCCAGCGGCGATCACTGCCTTCTCGAAGCGGATCACCGTCTTCTTGCCGGTGGTCTGCTTGGCATCGCCTTCGGTCTCCTGCACCTCCAGGTGGTGCGGGTCGAGGAAGGTGCCGACGCCGCGCACGACCTGCACCTTGCGCGCCTTGGCCATGCCGGCCAGGCCGCCGGTCAGCTTGCCGACCACGGTGTCCTTGTAGTGGCGCAGGCCGTCGAGGTCGATCTTGGCTTCGCCGAACAGGATGCCGTGGGCCGCCAGGGCCTTGGCCTCGTCGATCACGGCGGCGTTGTGCAGCAGCGCCTTGGACGGGATGCAGCCGACGTTCAGGCAGACCCCGCCGAGCGTGCCGTAGCGCTCGACCAGCACGGTGTTCATGCCCAGATCAGCGCTGCGGAACGCGGCCGAGTAGCCGCCGGGACCGGCGCCGAGCACCAGCATGTCGCAGGTAATGTCCGCGCTGCCCGAATGCGTGGCGGCCGCGGGCGCCGATGCCGGAGCGGCCGCAGGCGCGGGAGCGGATGCCTGCGCAGGGGCGGGCGCAGGGGCCGGGGCAGCGGCCGGCTTGGCCGCGGCTTCGGTCTCCAGCGTGCAGATCACGGCGCCCTTGGCGACCTTGTCGCCCACCTTGATGCGCACCTCCACCACCTTGCCGGCGGCGGACGACGGCACATCCATGCTGGCCTTGTCCGACTCGAGCACGATCAGCGACTGCTCCTGCTCGACCGTATCGCCAGCCTTGACCAGCACCTCGATGACTTCCACCGCGTCGAAATCGCCGATATCCGGCACCTGGACTTCGATCACACTCATGTTTTTGCTCCTCAAGAACGCGCCCCGCTTCAGATGCGGGCCGCGCCATCGTTATTGGTTGCTCCGTCGCCAGCCATGGCGCCCAGCTGCACCACCTGCACCTCGACCGGGCCTGCCGAACTCTTGTCGAACTCCACCCCTGCATCCACCCCGATCCGCGCAATCTCGCCGGCAGCGAGGCCCGGCTGGTCGTAGACCGCGTGCATGGCGCCCAGCGCGTAGTTGCGCCCCGAGCCAATGCCCCAGAAACGATCGAACGAGAAGACTTCGCGGTACGAATACACGCCGAAGATGCCCGCCGGATTGGCGATCAGGCATACGATCTGCGAGGACTCGTAAGGATCGTCCTCGTCTTCCTTGGTGTTGATGAAATACTCGTTCTTGAGTTTTTCATGCACCTTGAGGAAGGTCCGGAAGACGTCATCGCGCGAGCCCAGCCGGCAATCCTCGCCCAGTCCGGCCAGCAGGCTGCGCATGACCGGGAAGTGCGCGGTGGTACCGGCGAGCGCCACGAAGCTGTCACCCACCGGGAACACCTTCTGGTTGCGCTCGTAGGCACGCGTGAGCCGGGTGTCGCCGAACGTCACCAGCGCGTCGGCGGCAATCGCCACCTCGCCGGCCTTCTTGACGACAACGCAGGTAGTCATGGGCTCGCTTCCTGTTTTCCAGTGTTCCTGGTTTGCCGACGGCAGGTTGCAGACATTGCTGGCAAAGGCGCGCACGGCCGCGAGGCCATGCGCGCCCTCACCCGCCTTACAGCAGGATGCGGCGGAAATCGGCCAGCAGCTGACCGAAATAGGTATTGAAGCGAGCCGCTTCCGCACCGTCGATGACGCGGTGATCCCACGACAGCGACAGCGGCAGCGTCAGGCGCGGCACGAACTGCTTACCATCCCACACCGGCTTCTGGTACGACTTGCACACGCCCATGATGGCCACTTCCGGCGCGTTGATGATCGGTGTGAAATACGTGCCACCGATGCCGCCCAGCGAGGAGATCGAGAAGCAGCCGCCTTGCATCTGGTCCGGCTTGAGCTTGCCGTCGCGCGCCAGCTTGGCCAGCTCGTTCATTTCCTGGCCGATCTCGATCACGCCCTTCTTGTCGGCGTTCTTGATCACCGGCACAACCAGGCCGTTCGGCGTGTCAGCGGCAAAACCGATGTTGAAATACTGCTTCAGCACCAGGTTCTCGCCATCGAGCGAGGCGTTGAAATTCGGGAATTTCTTGAGCGCGGCGACGGCAGCCTTGATCATGAAGGCCAGCATGGTGACCTTGACGCCTTGCTTCTCGTATTCCTTGTTGAGCTGCACGCGGAAGGCTTCCAGCTCGGTGATGTCGGCCTCGTCGTGATTGGTGACGTGGGGAATCATCACCCAGTTGCGATGCAGGTTCGCACCCGAGAGCTTCTTGATGCGCGACAGCGGCTTGCTTTCGACCTCGCCAAAGCGGGTGAAATCCACCTTCGGCCACGGCAGCAGGTTCAGCTCGCCACCACCGGCCGGGGCAGCGGCTGCCTTTGCCGGGGCTGCGGTATAACCGCTCATCACGCCCTTGACGTAGGCTTGCACGTCGTCCTGGGTGATCCGCCCCTTGGGGCCGGTGCCCGGCACGCGCGAGACGTCCACGCCCAGTTCGCGCGCGAACTTGCGCACGGAGGGGCTGGCGTGGGCAGCGGTGCCGGTCACGCCGGCAGCCGGAGCAGCGGGCGCGGCCGCGGGGGCCGGTGCCGGTGCGCTGGCTGCGGGAGCAGGAGCGGGAGCTGCCGCGGCCGGGGCTGCAGCAGCAGGCGCGCTGGCCGGCGCACCGGCTGCGCCTTCGAGAATCAGGATCAGCGTGCCTTCGGAGACGTTGTCGCCGACCTTGATCCGGACTTCCTTGACCACGCCGGCGGCCGGCGACGGCACGTCCATGGTGGCCTTGTCGGATTCCAGCGTCACCAGCGCATCTTCGGCGTTGATGGTGTCGCCCGGCTTGACGTGGACTTCGATCACGGGGACCGAGTCGTAGTCGCCGATGTCCGGCACCTTGACCTCGACCGGGCCGGCGGCAGCGGCCGGCGCGGGAGCGCTGGCGGCAGCCGGAGCCGGCGTCGGAGCTGGCGCGGGTGCCGGCGCGGCGGCGGCGGGAGCCGGTGCGGCGGCTGCCGGGGCGGGCGCGGCGGCAGCCTGGCCAGCAGGCTCCAGCATCACCAGTACGGTGCCTTCGGCGACGTTGTCGCCAATCTTGATCCTGACTTCCTTGACGGTGCCGCCCTGGGGCGAGGGCACGTCCATCGTGGCCTTGTCCGATTCCAGCGTCACCAGCGCGTCTTCCGCATTGATGGTATCGCCCGGTTTCACGTGCACTTCGATGACGGGAACGGCGTCGTAATCGCCGATATCCGGCACCTTGATTTCAATCGCTTGACTCATTCAGTGTCTCCAGGGCAGGACAGCGCACGCGACAAATACGAGCGTGTGAGGTTACCCTCACTGCCTGCATCTGTCACGTCGCCGCGCCGCAAGGCGCCGGGCGTGAGCCCGGCACCCGCGGCGCGGCGTTACCGTTCCTGCGGGGGGTTCGTGCAGCCGGTCTGCTTAGACCGACATCGGGTTCGGCTTGTTGGGGTCGAGGTTGTATTTCTTGATGGCTTCGGCCACCTTGTCGCGACCGATGGCACCTTCGTCGGCCAGCGCCTTCAGTGCGGCCAGCGTCACCCAGTGACGGTCCACCTCGAAGAAATGACGCAGCTTCTCGCGGGTGTCCGAGCGGCCGAAACCGTCGGTGCCCAGCACCACGAAGCGGCGCGGCACGAAGGGACGGATCTGGTCGGCAAAGGCGCGCACGTAGTCGGTCGAGGCGATCACCGGGCCGCGCACCGACTTGAGGCTCTTGGTCACATGCGATTCGCGCTGCGTCTCGGTCGGGTGCAGCAGGTTCCAGCGCTCGATGTCGTGGCCTTCGCGGGCCAGCTCGGTAAAGCTCGGGCAGCCCCACAGGTCGGATTCGACGCCCCAGTCCTTCTTGAGCAGTTCGGCGGCGGCGATCACCTCGCGGAAGATCGTGCCGGAGCCCAGCAGCTGCACGCGCGGCGCGTTGCTGTTCTCGACGCCCTTACGGAACTGGTACATGCCCTTGACGATGTCGGCTTCCACGCCAGCCGGCATTTCCGGATGTTCGTAGTTCTCGTTCATCACCGTCAGGTAGTAGTAGACGTCTTCCTGTTCGGCATACATGCGGCGCAGGCCATCCTGCATGACCACCGCCAGTTCGTACTGGAAGGTCGGGTCATACGAGATGCAGTTCGGGATCGCGGCATGGAACACATGCGAATGGCCATCCTCGTGCTGCAGGCCTTCGCCGTTGAGCGTGGTGCGGCCCGAGGTGCCGCCCAGCAGGAAGCCGCGCGAGCGCATGTCGGCAGCCGCCCAGCACAGGTCACCGATACGCTGGATGCCGAACATCGAGTAGTAGATGTAGAACGGGATCATCTGCACGCCGTGCGTCGAGTACGACGTGGCTGCCGCGATCCAGTCGCACATGGCGCCGGCTTCGTTGATGCCCTCCTGCAGCACCTGGCCAGTCTGCGATTCCTTGTAGAACATCAGCTGGTCATGGTCTTCGGGCACGTACTTCTGGCCTTGCTGGTTCCAGATGCCGATCTGGCGGAACAGGCCTTCCATGCCGAAGGTGCGCGACTCGTCGGGCACGATGGGCACCACGTGCTTGCCGATCTGCTTGTCCTTGAGCAGCGTGTTCAGGATCCGTACGAAGGCCATGGTGGTGGAGACTTCGCGGCCTTCGCTGGTGGCCTTGAGCAGCGCGTCGAAGGCGGACAGCTCGGGCACTTTCAGCGCTTCGGCCTTCTGGCGGCGGGCCGGCAGGTAGCCACCCAGGTCCATGCGGCGGGCGCGCATGTATTCCAGTTCCTTCGAGCCTTCTTCGAAGGTGACGTACGGCACTTCCTCGATCTTGTCGTCGGCGACCGGAATATTAAACTGGTCGCGGAAACGGCGGATCGCGTCCACCGGCATCTTCTTCTGCTGGTGGCTGATGTTCATGGCCTGGCCGGCGTCGCCCATGCCGTAGCCCTTGATGGTCTTGGCCAGGATCAGCGTGGGCTGGCCCTTGTGCTCGTTGGCGGCACTATAGGCGGCGAAGATCTTGTGCGGATCGTGGCCACCGCGGTTCAGGCGCCAGATGTCCTCGTCGGACCAGTCGGCCACCATCGCCTTGAGTTCGGGCGTGTTGAAGAAATACTCGCGCACATAGGCGCCGTCCTTGGCCTTGAAGGTCTGGTACTCGCCGTCCACGCAATCCATCATGCGCTTCATCAGCAGGCCCTTCTTGTCGCGTGCCAGCAGCTGATCCCAGCGGCTGCCCCACACCACCTTGATCACGTTCCAGCCGGCGCCGCGGAACTCGGATTCGAGCTCCTGGATGATCTTGCCGTTGCCGCGCACCGGACCGTCCAGGCGCTGCAGGTTGCAGTTGATCACGAACACCAGGTTGTCGAGCTTCTCGCGCCCGGCCATGCCGATGGCGCCGAGCGATTCCGGCTCGTCGGTCTCGCCATCGCCCAGGAATGCCCAGACCTTGCGGCCTTCGGTCTGCACCAGGCCGCGGCTGTGCAGGTACTTCATGAAACGGGCCTGGTAGATGGCCATGATCGGGCCCAGGCCCATCGACACCGTCGGGAATTGCCAGAAGTCCGGCATCAGCCACGGGTGCGGGTAGGACGAGATGCCCTTGCCGTCGACTTCCTGGCGGAAGCTGTCGAGTTGATCGGTGCTCAGGCGGCCGAGCAGGAAGGCGCGCGAATACACGCCCGGAGCCGAGTGGCCCTGCACGAACACCAGGTCGCCGCCATGCTTGTCGGACGGGGCGTGCCAGAAGTGGTTGTAGCCGACGTCATACAGCGTGGCCGCCGAGGCAAACGAGGAGATGTGGCCGCCAACGTTGGTGTGCTTGTTGGCGCGCAGCACCATCGCCATGGCGTTCCAGCGGGTGTACGAGCGGATGCGGTGCTCGATGTCCTGGTCGCCGGGAATGCGGGCCTGCTGCTCCACCGGGATGGTGTTGATGTACTGCGTTTCAGCGTGGAACGGCTGGTTGACGCCGTTCACGCGTGCGTATTCGATCTGCTTCTCGATCAGGAAGGCGGCCCGATCGGTGCCTTCGGCGGCGATCACGCCCTGCAGGGCGTCAAGCCACTCGTGGGTTTCCTGGGGATCGGCATCGTTGGCGCTGCTTGCGCCGAGGATCTGCTCTGGTACAGCTGACATGACTGTCTCCTGGTGAATTCCTGCCTCGGCGCCCCCTGATTCTTGTGGTGGGAGCCCCGGCCTGACGGTGTGACTACGGTACGGCGCGCGGGCCGCGAGTGTCTTCGCACGGTCCTTCGCTAGTGCTCCGCCCGGGCTTGCCAGCGAGGCTGGCAGGACCTGACGCAGCACTGCCGTCCGCACTTTTCGGTCGGACCGATTCTATGGAAGCAGATTGGGCAAGACAAGCCTAATTTTCAAATTGCGATATGGTTTCTTATAATGTGAAATATTGCCGCAGCGCACCACAAAACTGCGCCAGCCCTTGCCACCAAACGCCGTGCACCCGCCGCGCCTTCGGCAGGAATGCCGCAGTGCCGCATTGGCGCTTACCCCAAGCGACGGGGCGCCGCAATCCCGCTACACTGGTCGGTCAGTCGTCAATCCCGCCATGCCGTCCCTCAAAGATTTCTTTTCCCACCTCCGCGCCGCAGTCGTCCCTCCCTCCGCTTCCGGCTCCGCCAAGGCGAGCGGCAGCGACCCTACGCTGGTCGCCCCGCCCAACCCGCTGACGCACCTCGATACGCTTGGCCATGTGGACGAGCCCGCTGCCGTCAATGGGCCGCCGCGCGGATTGTGGTGGCTGCGCTGGCGCAACCTGGTGGCGACCAGCTGGTTCATGTTCATCCCGCTGGTGGCGATCGTGCTGTTCACGGCGGCGATGGGTGTGATCCTGTGGTCACTCCATGAAACCGAGCGCCAGCAGCAGCGCGACGCGCTCTATCGCGACGCGGCCTGGGCCCAGCAGCGCGTGCGCCTGTCCGTCCTGAGCAACCAGGACCAGCTTGCCTCGCTGGCGCGCGACATCGCCGCCGCCCAGCTCGACCAGGGCGCCTACCGTACCGCCGCGCAGGAAATCCTGCGCGAAAACCCGGAAATCGTCTTCGTCAACTGGCTGGATGCGACCCGGCGCGGGCGCTGGTCGCTGCCGTCCACCTCCGAATTTGCCAGCCGGCTGCGCGAAACCCAGGACCAGCCGCTGGAGCCCGAGGTGCTCGATACCTTCGACGCCGCCCGCGAAACCCAGCGCGTGGTGTACTCACGCCCGCTGGTCAACGACCGCGGCGACAGCTTCATGCTGATGGAGGTGCCGATCGTGCGGGACAACGAGTTCCTCGGCACCCTCGGCGCGCTTTACTCCATCAATGGCATCCTGACCCACCTGCTGCCGCCGGAGCTGACCGAGCGCTACCGCTTCTCGCTGATCGACAAGAACAACCAGATCCGCGCCAGTACCTCGCTGCGGCCGGTGCCGGGCAATGCGCTGTCCTACGAGGTGCTGCTCGACCCGCCTGGGCACTCGCTGTCGCTGCGCGCCGACGCCTATCCGCCCGCCTCCAACCTGCCCAACAACATGCTGCTGTGGCTGGTGGTGGGGCTATCGTGCTTCCTGCTGTGGAGCCTTTGGAGCATGTGGCGGCACACCAGCCGGCGCTCCGAGGCGCAGCGCGCCCTGCTGGCGGAGACCTCGTTCCGGCGAGCCATGGAAAACTCGATGCTGATCGGGCTGCGCGCGCTGGACCTGAACGGCCGCATCACCTACGTCAATCCCGCCTTCTGCCGCATGACCGGCTGGCAGGACAGCGACCTGGTCGGCCGCGTGCCGCCCTTCCCCTACTGGCCGCCCAACGACCACCAGGAGATGCAAAAGCAGATCGACCTGACCCTGCAAGGCAAATCCCCGGCCAGCGGCTATGAGATGCGCGCCATGCGGCGCGACGGCAGCAGCTTCTATGCCCGCATGTACGTCTCGCCGCTGGTGGACAGCCGCGGCCGGCACACGGGCTGGATGGCCTCGATGACGGACATCACCGAGCCCAAGCGCGCCCGCGAGGAGCTTGCCGCCGCGCACGACCGCTTCACCACGGTCCTGGAGAGCCTGGACGCCGCGGTGTCGGTGCTGGCCACCGACAAGCCCGAACTGCTGTTCGCCAACCGCTATTACCGCCAGCTGTTCGGCTGGGAAGCCGAGGGCCACCTCAAGCTGGCCGGCGGCGAGGTCGACAAGGAGCAGGTTTCCAGCGACGCCACCGACTTCGTCGACGCCTACGCCGGCCTGCCGGCCTCCGAGCTGATGCCCTACTCCTCGGACGCGCGGGAAGTCTTCGTGCCCGACATGCAGAAATGGTTCGAAGTGCGCCGGCGCTACATTCAGTGGGTGGACGGCCACCTGGCGCAGATGCAGATCGCCACCGACATCACGGTGCGTAAGGCCGCCGAGGAAATGGCGCGCCAGCATGAGGAACGGCTGCAGTTCACCAGCCGCCTCACCACCATGGGCGAGATGGCGTCGTCGCTCGCGCACGAGCTGAACCAGCCGCTGGCGGCCATCAACAACTATTGCATGGGCGCGGTGGCCCGGCTGCGCTCCGGGCGCAGCACCGCCGAGGACCTGATCCCGATCCTGGAGAAGACCTCGGCGCAGGCCGTGCGCGCCGGCACCATCATCAGCCGCATCCGGGGCTTCGTGAAGCGCAGCCAGCCCCAGCGCCGCGAAGCCGCCCTGCACGACATCGTGGCCGACGCCGTCGGGCTGGCCGACCTGGAGGCCACCCGACGGCGCGTCACCATCCTGACCCGGCTGCCGGCGCCGCCGGTGGTG